>JALHSU010000090.1 GCA_022865345.1 Candidatus Zixiibacteriota bacterium | reverse complement strand
TATTCTATTCTCAATTTTATGTTTCTGGTCATCACGACATAGATTCTGTCAAAGCGTTTCAGGTAAAACTCTGAAAAATCGATTTTGCGGGGCTTGGAACCCCACCTACGATAGTCGATACTGTCGATTTCGTAGGTCGGGGACCCCTGCCCGACTATTCTCTGTCACTTTTTCAGAGAACCCTTACAAAATAATTCTAAAAGATAAAAAAGAAACCAGGACAATTATTGCCGCAAAAAGGTAATCTTCTTTTTTGAATTTTAACCTCTGATAGGAGCTTCGCTTCTCCCCGCTTTGAAAACCTCTTGCCTCCAAAGCCAGTGCCAGATCATCTGCTTTGCGGAAGGAGGAGATGAACAAGGGTATCAGAAGAGGAAAGGTTTTCTTGACACGCTGAACTAAATTTCCCTCAAAATCTGCACCCCGAGCCATCTGGGCTTTTTTTAAATTCACACCCTCCTCTAAAAGGAGCGGTATAAATCGGATGGAGATCATGCTCATCAGGGAAAACTCCTCCACTGGCAGTTTTAATTTTTTCAAAGGGCCTGAAAGCTTTAAAACCCCATCTAAAAGCTCCATCGGCGAGGTGGAAAGGCTTAAGAAGATCGCACCGGAGATAAAAAGAAGAAGCCTCAGAGAATAGACCAGTCCGTTCAGAATTCCTTCCCATCCAATCTGGAAATATCCAAAATAAAAATAGGTGCCAAGACTCTCAGAGGTCAAGAGCACCTGAAGTAAAAAGATAAAAATGAAAAAAAAGATAAATGATTTTAAGCTTTTCAAAATTATCGACAGAGGAATCTTGGACAAAAGAAAGAGCAAAGAAGAAACAATGAGCCATAATAAATAGAGTTTAATATTCACCGCAACCGCAACAAAAAGCACCATCACCAGGACTAAAGCAAGCTTGATCCTGGGGTCTAATCTGTGGATTATGGAATCCCCGGGATGATATTGCCCTATTGCCAGATCTTCAAACAAAGACATATTTTCTTCCCATTATTTTGAAGCAACAATATAGTCACCCGCAAAATCAAAGTCAAATTTAAACTTTGTTTAGTTCCCTCTCCTTTTTTCCTAAACGGAGACTACGTCTGGCGCCCTACGGGCGGGCTGGCTCGTAGCCACCGCAGGAAAGGAGAGGGATGCAGGGTGAGGTTTCAGTTCGTAGGGCAAGGACGTCAAGGTCTTGTCCACAGGATCCTGGCGAAGACTTCAGCCTTGCAAAAGAAAGCAAACCTGTCCGAATTTGGATCCAGAGGAAAGGTTTGCCCTACAGAATCAATTCCCCTCTCCTTTCAGGGGACCCGACAGTCACCTAAAATCTTTAATGTCCAGGGATAATCGCAAATACCTCACCGCTGATCGAAAGGATTAAGCTGATTTCAAGATTTTCATCCGTTTAATCTGTTCAATCTGCCTCAAGGTCAAAATCGACTGTGAATGTTTTTTCCTGTTTTTTCTCACATTGATAATTTTTTTTCTACACTTGACAATCCTGTCCAGTTGTAATATTATCTAAACTCTGAAACTTTTCATAGAGCAGTTCAGTCTTATGCCCATAGACAAAGCTCGCATACTGAATTTCATGGCTGAAAAAGCCTATCGCCCTTTGAAGATAAGGGAACTGGCCAAGGGGATGAAAATTCCTGAGGAGTACTATCGTGCTTTTCGCCGCACTGTTCGCTCGATGCTGCAGGGAGGCTCGATCGTCAAGATCAAAAAGAATCGCCTGGGCTTGCCGGAAAAGCTCAATTTAGTGGTCGGAAAGCTCACTCTTAATAAGTCCGGATTCGGCTTTGTGCAAGCCGAAGATGGCAAGGAAGAGGTCTATATAAATAAAGATGATGTGGGAACAGCCTGGAATGGCGATAAGGTTGTGGTTAGGATCTACGGCAGGCAGACCGGAAAAAGCAGAGAGGGAACAATCATAAAAATCCTGGAGAGGGCTAATCAAATAGTTGTTGGAACTTTTAAAAAAGGGAAACATTTCTTTTTTGTCCGGCCAGACGATAAAAGGTTTACCCGTGATATCTATATACCTGAGCCAGGCAAGGCAGAAGAAGGACAGAAAGTCGTTGTTTCCCTGGAGGAATGGCAGGATAAATATCTGAACCCGGAGGGGAAAATCCAGGAGATACTGGGTTATCCGGATGATCCCGGAGTAGACATCCTTACCCTGATCAGAGAATACCAGTTGCCTTCTGAATTCCCTGGAGAAATCGATAGAGAAGCAGAAAAACTCTCCCAGAGGATACCTGAGCTGGAATACCGCACCAGGGTCGATTTCAGAGATAAGCTCTGCTTTACCATCGATCCCTGGGACGCCAAAGACCACGATGACGCTGTTTCCTTGGAAAAGTTAGAGAACGGAAACTATCTCTTAGGAGTGCATATTGCGGATGTCTCTTATTATGTGAAGGAAAATACACGGCTGGACAAAGAGGCATTTTCCAGAGGCAACAGCATCTACTTGGCAGATCGGGTGATTCCTATGCTGCCGGAAAAGCTTTCAAATCAGATCTGCAGTTTAAGACCCAAAGAAGAGAAGCTCACCTATTCCTGCTTAATGGAGATAGACCCAAAGGGCAAGGTAATCAAGTATCGGATTGCAAAAAGCCTTATTCAGAGCAGAGCAAAGTTGAATTATGACGAGGTGCAGGCTTTTTTCGATACTGGTAAATCGAATAAAAATCTTTCAGGTTTGGAACAGACTTTAAAGGAGATGCTGAAATTAAGCCAGATTTTTCATCAGAAAAGAATATCCAGGGGAAGTTTGGACTTTGACCTGCCCGAAGCTAAAATCCTCATGGGAAAAGACGGTAGAGTTTTAGATATCTTTAAGCAGGAAAGGCTGGAAAGCCACAGGTTGATTGAGGAGTTTATGCTTTTAGCAAACCAGTGCGTGGCAAAATATGCCAGCTCTCTAAGAGTTCCTTTTCTGTACCGGGTTCACGACCAGCCAGATAAGGAGAAAATTGAAAACTTCGCAGAATTCATCTCCACCTTAGGTTATAAGTTCCCAGTTGAAAAAAAAGAGGGAACAATGAGTCCAAAGAGGATTCAGAGATTTCTGAAATCGGTTGAGGGAACACCACAGGAGGAGTTGATAAATGAGCTCCTTTTGAGGTCTTTGAAAAAAGCCTGTTACCAGCCTGAGAACATCGGTCATTTTGGTTTAGCCTTTTCCCATTATACCCATTTCACCTCCCCGATCCGAAGGTATCCGGACCTTTTGATTCACCGACTTCTAAAGGAACTTGAAGAAACAAAAAACTATATCCCAGAGAGAAGAGCTTATCTTCAGGAAAAACTGCCTTTTATCGGGAAGTTCACCTCAGACCGGGAAAGGTTAGCGGATGAAGTTGAGCAGGAATCTATCAAACTCAAACAGATAGAGTATCTGAAGGACAGATTAGGAGAGCATTTCAGCGGAATTATCTCTGGAATCCTGCCCTTCGGGTTTTTCGTAAGGCTGGATGACCTTTTAGCTGAAGGCTTAGTTCGACTGAGTTCGATGGAGGATGACTATTACAGGTATGATGAGAAGAATAAAAGGTTAGTAGGCAGACATTCCAGAAAGATTTATAATCTGGGTGAGCGGGTTAAAGTTCAGTTAATAAGAGTGAACAAAGAGGAAAGAGAGATAGATTTCAACCTGGTGTCAGAGAAAGGGGCGGGTAAACAGAAAAAGAGAAAAGGAAGATTCAGGGATTGAACAAAATATAAAAAAGATTGCCAAAAAGACTCCTTCCTGTTATTTTCTTAATGTTTTATGGTTCAAAATCATAGAATTCTCAGCATAAGCAAATCCAGCGAGTTTCACCAGGACATTAGAAAGATCCTGCCAGATTTTGAGATAGTTTCAGCCCAGGACAGCACCGAAGGGTTGAAAAAACTCAAGGAAGAACCCTCGGAGATAGTGGTTCTGGACTCCCGTATCAAGGACTACCCCTGCGAGAGCCTGATAAAGAAGATTGCAAACAAAAATCCGAGATCAGATCTCCTGGTGGCTTCAGAGGAAATACCCGAACAGCAGGATATCTTTCTGGGGTGCGGGGCAGATGACCTTCTCCAGCTCCCTCTGGCACCTGAGGAGGTCAGGATAAAGGTTAAGAAACTTCTCAAGGAAAAAGAATTCCTGGAATCCTGCGGCCTGGTGGGGAAATCAGAGGAATTAAAAAAGATCGCGGAGGCGATTCTGCAGGTTGCCCCGACCAACATCACCGTGTCTATCACCGGAGAAAGTGGAACCGGCAAAGAATTAGTGGCCCGGGCAATTCACAACAATAGTCCCAGAAAAGCTGGTCCCTTTGTGGCTGCTAATTGCGGGGCATTGGCTGAAGGGGTTTTGGAAAGCGAGCTTTTCGGACATGAGAAGGGATCCTTCACCGGAGCAATAAGTCGGAGAGAGGGATTTTTCGAAAGAGCGGATAAGGGAACCATCTTTCTGGATGAGATAGCCGAGATCAAGCCTGCCATACAGGTTAAGCTTTTGAGGATTCTGGAGGAGAAGACCTTTTTACGGGTAGGAGGGGTTAAAGACGTCAAAGTGGATGTCAGGATTATAGCTGCTACCAATAGAGACCTGGAAAGGGAAGTAGAGATGGGAAGTTTTCGCAGCGATCTCTATTTCAGATTAAGCGTGGTGAAAATCGACATCCCGCCTTTGAGGGAAAGGACCAGGGATATCCCCATACTGGTCTATGATTTCATCCAGAAATTAAACCAGGAAAGCCCTAAGAAAATCTTAGGAGTAACAGAAGAGGCGATGGAGCTTTTGCTGAAATATCACTGGCCCGGAAATGTCCGGGAATTGAGGAACTTGTTAGAGAGCAGTTTGGTTTTTTCTGCAGACCGCTACATTGAAGCCCAGGATGTGTTAAGATATATCGATAAGCAGGTGCAGATTGAAAGGCATCTGCCCGTAATTACGGGGAAAAGTGTGACCGCGGCTGAACACGAGCTAATCTACCAGGCGCTTTTGGGTTTGAGAAAGGAGATCGCTGTCCTGCGAAAGG
>JALHSU010000089.1 GCA_022865345.1 Candidatus Zixiibacteriota bacterium | reverse complement strand
GAGGCGGGTGCGTCTCTACACTGGAGAATCTAAAAGGAACTGTAGAAAAAGTGCAGAAGGCTGTCATTGCGAGCCCAGATGGGCTTCGTCGTCCATAGGACTCCTCGCAATGACTTCAAAAGGGCTTTTCATCACGCCCTAAAAGGGTCACACCACGTTTTATGAGAGAAAAGTTTCTACCCTTCATCTTAAAATTCACTGTAATCTCTTTGGTTTTATTCGCCCTCTGGTATTGGAAAGGTGAATATTATTATTTCCTTTTCTTCAACTCCACTATCCCCCCATTTCTAAGATTCTTCGGAATAGAACTAATCCTTCTCCCCCTCTTAGTACCATTGTTTTACAACTTTATACCCTTCATCTCCCTTATCTTAATCATCCCTGGCATAAAATCTCGCAGGATATTGCAGAAACTTTTATTAGGACTTCTTTTAATATTTATCTGGCAGATATTATTAGCTGAATTCCTTTTTTTAATCCACGGGGAATCCAATACCCCATCTGATGCTGGCTTAACTTTATCTTTAATACTCTATTTTTTAAACTGGTGCACCCCTTTTATCTTGTGGCTTATTTTAGCCCGAAAGAGCCTTTATGCCTGGTTTACATCCAAGTAAAAAATTCACAGCTGATTATTACTGATTAAACGGATTTCTCTAACTGATTCATCAGCTTAATCAAATTAATCAGCTGTGAGGAAGTCGGAAAAGCGAGGCTAAAGTCTTCTCCATGACCCTGCGGACAAGACCTTGAGGCCTTGCCCTATAAAAATAAAAAAACCTGCCGAGCCCTAAATGCTCGGCTACGCAGGGGAAAAAAATGGAAGTTTTCGTAGCGCGCCCGCCAAAGAGGCGGATTAGGTTCGCTTTGCGAGGTTGAAAATCGTAAGACCTTGACAGCCTGGCACTACGGAATTAAATGAATGTTCGTTGCCACGGGAGTGGCAACGTTACATATTTCAAAAAATCATCCCAAATCCTCTAATTCATGCAACACCAGGGAGGAAAAGACAATCCCGGCGGTTTCGGAGCGAAGTCTTCTGGGCCCTAATGAGACCGGGATAATTCCGGATTTGAGGGATAAATCCAATTCCTCCTGAGTAAACCCACTTTCAGGACCAACTAAAAGTAAAACTTTCTTTAATCTTTTCTTCGCTTCAAGAATTTCTTTCAAGAATTTTGAACCTTTAGTCTGACAGGCAATAAGAGCCAAATCATAATCCTTGACGTTAGTTAAAAGTTCTTGAAATGATACCGGATTCTGGATTTCTGGCAGCTTTGAGCGTAAAGATTGCTTCATCCCGCTTATGGCGATTCTTTTCCACCTGTTCACCCGCGAAACCCCTTTAAAATCCTTTTCCAGTTTGATCAAGCTTTTCCCGGTTATAAGGGGAATAATCGAAGATACGCCGATCTCAGTAACCTTTTCCACTAAAAAATCCATCCTCACCCCTTTGATTAAAGCCTGGGCTAAGGTTAGATGAGTTAAAGGCTCGTTCTCTTTTCTGGTCTGGCTGAGGATTTTACCCTGAACCCAATCCTTTCCTGTGGCTGTGATCTGAACCTGATATTTTATCCCCTCCCCATCCACCACCTCTATAATTTCTCCTTCACCTTTCCTCAATACTAAACAAATGTGCTTAGCCTCCTCCCCCTCGATTCTGAGAGAATCTTTCCCTACATTTTTTGGTTCAACATAGAAATAAGTGATCATATACTTTCTCTCTACTTTGAAAATATCAGACTTGCAGGGCTGGGAGCCCTGCCTACGAGTAAAAAAACATATTGATTCTCGTAGGTCGGGCACCCCTGCCCGACATTTTTCTTTCTTCAGAGACTTCTCATTTAACTTTTTCTACCACAAAACAAACCCATCCTTTTTCAGAGAGAATCTCTTTTAACAAAACCTTTTTTGAAAGAAAAAACTTCTCCATCTCCTTTTTCTCTTCAGTTTGAATTCCGGATAAGATGAAAATCCCTCCTTTTTTCAAAACTCGATTCATTCCCTCAAAGAACTTCACTATCTGGGTCTTGGTCAAGTTGGCAACGGTCAAATCGAAACTGTCATCCGGTATTTTGCTGCTCAAAGTCCCCAATTTTAAATCGATTATTTTTTGAACTTTGTTCCTCTTAATATTTTCTCGTGCATTGCTGACCGCATCCGGGTCAATATCCAGAGCCAGCACATAAGAAGCGCCCAATTTAGCCGCCGCGATAGCCAGTATACCGCTTCCGGTCCCCAGGTCTAAAACCCGGTCACCAGTTTTTAGATATTTCTCTATTGCTTTCAAACAGAGCCTGGTAGTGGAGTGTTCTCCGGTTCCGAAAGCCATCTTGGG
>JALHSU010000088.1 GCA_022865345.1 Candidatus Zixiibacteriota bacterium | reverse complement strand
CCGGCTCTTTCTTCTGTGGTCATCTTTTACCTTTATTACCGGGTTTATCAAAAAGATGCAGATTATAAAATCGATTACCTTAAGGGTGAGCTCACGCGGCTTTCCGGGGCTATAGAAGATGGTCAATGGGTTCTGGTTGATTACAAAGTCGAATACGGCTTTCTGAATGATGACACCATTTCTCAAGCAGTTGCAGAAGCTAGTGAGAGGGTTTTGAAATTCATCGATCCATCATTCTACGAGTCCGAAGACCAGGGTTTAATAACTGCCGAAACCTATCTTTCCGTTTCAATCCTGTGCAACATCAAAGCAGTAGAAGTGCTTAATCTCAATCTCTCCGGGTCGAATGCTAATCTTTTATCCCGGTCCTGGAATATGATGGCTGAGGCTTATAATAAACAGGCCTATGTTATCTTAAGTGATTTTGCGAAGGTGGCTTCTTCGCTTCCGAGTCCTAAAGCCATAAAAAGTGAAAGGTAAAACGGAAGACGGAGACGAGAATGACGTGACTGTGAAAAAGAAAAAGGAAGATAGAAAAGAGTAACGAGAGGTGAGCTCTCCGTTGGTGTCCTCACCAACGGAGCCTTGTTGGTCAGGAGACCAACAAGGAGCAGAAGGAAGATAACCTCACCCTTTCCCTCTCCTCATAGGAAAGGGTAAAATAAGAGGGCGAGGAAACCCCGCCCCTACAAAAAAAAATCGAAAACCTAAAAGCGAATAGCAATAGCGAATAAAAATGAACATCACATTAGATTATCTGCGGGGGAGAAGGGTCTGGCTGGTTAAGAATTTTTGCGTGTGGGGTGAATACTCAGCAGTTGACTTTCTACTGGTTCATACGGAGGCAGAAGAAACCTCCAAGCGGATTCTTCTGGATAGAGTCTCCCTGGGTGGAAAAGAGCAGGAAGTAAGTTTTGACTCACTTTATGATTTTAAAGGGAACCAACTTCCCCAGCAGATAGTTTCTCCCAAGGTTTTATCCCTGCCTTTAAATGAAGTCTCAAGCCTGGTGATTGAGGAGTCGGATTCCGGATTCAAAATCGCAAAAGGGAGCAATTCATCTGAGAATGGGCTGGTGGATTTATTGATCTTGGAGTTGGGATGAAGGAGAAAGGATTCAAGGATTCGAGGATTTACGGGGTCAAGGGAAAAGACGTGAGCGTTGACCGTTTATCGTGACCGTGGAACGAGGAAAAAAGGCTCAAAGGCTCAAGAGTTCAAAGGGCACAAGAAAATAGCTGGAAGAATTCCTCACAGCTGATTAAAAAGATTAAGCTGATTCACTTAAACAGGCTAAAGGCTATAAGCAAAAGTCTAAAGTGTAAAAAAAAATGGAAAATAAGAAAGAAAAAAAGCAAAAACAAGATGCAGTAGCTTCCTTAGAGGTGGGGAATAATAATGAGGAGAAATTCTTGGAGGAGCTGATCTCCTGCCTTTTAAAAAAGATCAAATCCGGAAAACATCAGGTGAAAGTGGCTGAGGCTTTAAAGGCGATTGAACTGAAGCAAAAGATGAGATCAAAAGGCCAGAAGAAAAGCAAAGAGAAAATCTTCTGGGAGCTGATTGACCAGATCAGGAAGGAGGAGCTGCCGGAATGAGGAAAAGAGTTTGGCGTTTGTTCGTTTGGTGTTTGTTCGTCTTCAAACTGACAAACTTACAAACAAACAAACTTTCTCACGCTGAGATCAACAACAACCTTGCTTATTCGGTCTCTCATACTTCCTCCACCTCTTTTAACGATCTGAATGTAATCGGAACCAAGACGGTCTGCCAGACGATTTTGGCTACTGCGGATGAGACCTGGTACGGGGTTGTGGTTTATCTGGACAGGATAGGGCTTTCTTCCAGTGCTGATTCGGTTAGGCTGAGATTCAGGGGGAATAACGTAGACATCTGCGGAACTCCTGATACCTCCATTGCCCCTAAGCGGGATTGCTATGTAAAAGTTTTGGATATTCCAGATGGAGACGTTAGCGGAAACACGATGCCTCCAGATTCTACTGGCAGAGGGTATGCGATCTGGTTCATCTTCTCCAGCCCGGTAAATGTGAATGCCAATACCTGCTATTCTATTTTCCTGAACGCTCCGAAGGTGGATAACAGTAACCGGGTCTGCTGGAACTCCGGCACCAATGGTTATGCTAACGGAACTTGTTGGTATGCTACTACCAATGAAGCCACGTGGACAAACTATCTTTATGATCTGAATTTCCGGGTGATCAAAGATAAATATGCCCTGGTGGCGATCAGGAGATTCCCTTTCAATCTCAAAGGTGCATTAACCATCAGTTCAGATGTTGATCACTCCTCAGTTACCTATTTAGATTCTTTACATCGATGGCTCAATACGTCTCAAAGCGTAGGAGGAAGATGGGGAACAGGTCTAAACGGGGAGATCGCAGGGAATGATTTGTGGTTTGGCAGAGCCTCGACTGCTGAGTCGACTGGGACTTTCTCCGGTGACCCGATTCCTTTCTATTTTCACGGACTGGATACGACCTCAAACTACTACAAAGATACAGTCGACAATTACATCTCTCGCCGATGGATGGACTCCAATCACGGTTACGTCGATTGTTCTGGCACGTCCAACTGTACGGATTCCACCAATGTTTTAAAATGGCTCAATTATATGCTCAATCGCCCTTCTGCTTTCGGAAAAATGTATAAAGCTGGAGTCTGGGTTAATCATGGAACTGCGGGGCAGAATACCATCAACTTTGGGAATCCCGGAGAGACTACAAGGTTGGGGGATTCTTCAGGCACAGTATATCATCACGCTCACAGAACTTTAGCTTCGGGTAGAACGAAATTCATCTGGGTAGGAGACCTGGTTGATCCGGGGACTTCATCCAGTCAATATCTGCCTTATATTAACTGGCAGAGCAAAACAGGGATAGATTCACTGAACATAAATAGTCTGCCCTTTGATAGCAAGACCTTGCGGGATAACATTAAAACCTATCTTTTCAAAAGAGTGGGGAGGTCTGCCTCAGCTCTACCCGAATCAACTTATAAATTTTTCAATCTGAACGTGGCTCAAAGGTGCGTTGATTCTAACTGGATTTCGATCCACTATACGCATTTAGGTAAAAGCAATGGGCTGAATTCCACCAGCATAGATTCTATCCGGGCAGTGCATAATAATGCCGCCAGCTTAGGCTTGTGGATCCCCTCAACTAAAGCACTTTTAAACCAACAGACAACCTCTGCTTTTGCTCAAGTAACAATTGACCGACCCACTGGCTCAAAAAGAAGAATAAATATCCGCAGTTTATATGACTGGTCCTGGGGCTCACACGTGCCAGACAGGGAAGAGGTTTATTATTTGACCTTCATAGCCTATGCGCCCGAAAGCCTGATTGTTACCATTAACGGCACAGATACTTTAACTGATAGCAATATGACCAGTCAGCAGGACATTGCCACAGATTATAATGATGTGGCTTCAGGCGTAAACAACAGGCGGGCGATGTCCTGGGTGGGAATGTATAACCGGACTGCAGGCAGGAAAATCATTATACCGACTCCTGAATCCCAACCTTCAGCCGGGCAGAGACGAAGGATGACGTTGATTGAACAATTGCTGAGTAGTAGACAGCAAACAGGGAGAAAAATAAAATGAAAAAAAGTAGACAATATGTGCTTGATAAAAGCGAAGCTTGCGAAGCAAAGGGCGGGCTTTCACACAGCAGTGGTCAGGTGAAAATCGTTTTGGTTTTGATTTTTTCCCTGTATGCTGTATGCTGTCTACTGTCTACTGCTTTCCCCTTCTATGGCAGCTTCTATAACGGTACTGGGCCCAGGGATTCAGTCTGGATGAATGTCGCGACTTTCGATACTTTAGGGTATCAGACCAATGCAGACTCGGTCTGGTTCTGGAGATTTTTCAGAACTACATTAGTCGACTCGACTATTCTCACCTCAAGCACCAGGACGGGTTATTATATCACAGGGAAAAGAGCTTTTGATGGAACTAATTATGGTGAATACAATGTCAAAATCACCTGGAAGGTGCAGGGTAAATATTTTACCAAACCAGAAAGCTACACGGTTTTTCCTGATTCGGTTTTGGCAGTGGGACGACTCTCCACCAATAACGATAAAATAAATTATCAGTTAGCATCTGGCCAGGTAGTTGCAAGGTCAGACTCGGTAACCGGTGTGGGACGTATCCAGACCAACCAGGATAAAACGAATTATCAGCTTGCCTCAGGACAGGTCGTTGCCCGGGCTGATTCAGTAACCGGAGCTGGGAGGGTCACTACTAATTTAGACAAAGCCAATTATCAATTAGCCTCAGGACAGGTCGTTGCCAGAGCGGATTCTGTTACCGGGGCAGGAAGATTATCCACCAACTTGGACAAGACCAATTACCGTTTGTCTTCCCAGGGCAGGGCTGATATCTAGATCGAAGACACGACCGGAGAAAATTCAGGCTGGGCTCAATTCTTCAAAGGCAGGTTAGATGCGAATATCTCGACCAGATCGACTTTCAATGTCAACTCCGAGAGCGTAACGGTTGACAAATCGAATCTGGGGACTGTTCAGGCTAATCTTACTCCTGAAGACAGCAATCTCTTAGCCGGGATAAAAGCAAAAACCGACAAACTCCTGTTCGACGCTCAGGAATCTCTGATCATAGATTATGGAAGGATACCTGCAGGCGGAGGGTCCGCGACTAATCCGGATACGATTGCCAATCATGTCTGGAGCTGGGGCACAAGGACTCTGACTTCTGGCTCTGGAACTGGAGCCAACCAAGTAATCATTAATACCTTTCAGCTTCCGGATTCAATACCGGTTATCGGAGCTCAGGTTCAGGTATTAAATCAGAACCAGAGTGCCACAGTGGGCTATTGAATTCCAATTCTACAGGTCAGGCTATCTTTGCCTTAGATAACGGAATCTACAAATTGAGAATGTATAAATCAGGCTGGGTTTACACTGTGCCTGAAAGCATTATCGTCTCAGGAAATCTTTCTGATACCTTTTATGCAGATCTCTTTAATCCGGGAAATCCGCCTGCGGCTAATCTCTGCCGGGTGTATGGCTGGATCAGAGACCTGAAAGGACAGCCAGTAGTCGGAGTTACGGTTGAAGCTAAGATCGGCACGACTCCCCTGAGATACCAGACTATTCTGATCAGTCCCTATTATAAGACCACCAGCACGGACAGCGATGGTTACTGGTATCTTGACCTTTATCCCAACTCGATCCTGACGCCATCTAATACCCAGTATGATTTTACCATCTATATCCCTTATGGCACAATTCTCAAATTGAAAACCTCGGTTCCTGAACAAAGTAGTTGGCAATTACAATAAAATGTGGTCAGTGATCAGCGACGAGTGATCAGGATTTAACTGACCACTGACCACTCATCACTGGTCACTATCGTTAAACAATGAGGATCGTTTTCTACGGGGTCAGAGTTTACAAAAATATCTGGAGGTTTAAAATCGTGGGATGGACAGTATTTAAAGATTTGAGAGTAACACCAGGGTCTTTCTCAGAGAAACCGAAGATCACTCCGGAAGAGGTAGATGCATATCTATCCTTGACCCCGCTTCAGGGTCTGGGCAGAGATTTAATCCGGGTGGCAGAGCAGAATGGAGTAAATCCGATTTATATTTTGGCTCATATCATCCACGAGACCGGCTGGGGAAAGTCAGCTATTTTTTCCGAGAAGAACAACCTGTTTGGATTTGGTGCCTGTGATAAAAACCCCAGAGTCAATGCGGTGATGTTTTCTTCAGCGGTCGAGTGTCTGGAAAAAGTAGTGAAGTTTATCGCCAGAGAATACCTTACCCCAGGAGGAAAATTCTTCGCAAATCCGAATCTGATCGGTATGAACCGGCATTATGCTACGGATAAATCCTGGTGTTGTAAGATTATGCTCCGGATGAATAAGATTGAGGATTTTCTGGCTGAGAGGAGAGGATGATCGAGACGTTGTCCGTGAACTTCGCTCGTGAACGTGGAAAAAATCACGTAGGGGCACGACACACCGTGCCCTGACCGTCGTAGTGCGACCCTTTCAGGGTCGCTGAAAAATGATGAGGACAGAATGATGTTCTGTCCCTACAAAAAATCTGAAAGCAAAGGAGGCATTATGTTTAATCTTTCTACTCTGACCGCTGGCCACTGGCCACTTTTTTTGGTTCCACTCTCGATTTTCTCGACTGTGGGTGGCTGGGTTTTATCCGGGATCGGAACTTTAGTAACTCTCATCGTTGCCTGGCTGGCAAAGGAATATCTTTTGCCTCTTCTTTCAACCGAGAGAAGGAAAAAGATGGCATCCTATATCCTTCTGATCGCAGATGAGGTGACTGATTATTTCCGGCTGAAATATCCTGAGGTAAAATGGACTGAATGGCTGGATCAGGCTATTGAAAAAATCATCGAGATCACCGGCGCTCCAAAGGAGGTGGCTGCCAGAGCGGCTCAGGCGGCGATAGCCAGGAAGAAATGATTGTGGAGTGCATCGTCCGTGACGATGCTTCTCCGGCTAAAATATGAGGATTGCTTCGTCGGTCAAATGACCTCCTCGCAATGACTGCCTGAGATTGTCATTGCGAGCCTGTAGGACGAAGCAATCCGTTTACCTCAATCGCGTAGGGGTGGAGCTTGACTCCACCCCCTTTTTTTACCTCATCGGGGTCAGACAAGAATGTCTGACCTACCATTCAAAATCAATTTTCTCTTGACAAACAAATCCATTCGTTCTATATATTTCTCCATCAAGGATGATTTCAACTTTCTTTTCGATTCCAGATACCGAAGACGTCATCCTCAGGGCGCAAATATTTCAGAAACAAAAATCTTTAACCTTTTCCAGCAGGAGGGTCTTATGCGTTACCGTGTTTTGTTTTTGGTAGTGGTAGGGTTATTGATCTGCAATTTAGCTTATGCAGATGTTCCGAAGTTAATCAACTTTCAGGGGAGGCTGACTGATGCCTCCGGGAAATTCGTGCCGGACGGGAATTACACTTTGACTTTCAAACTTTATAACGATTCAACCGGGGGAAGCTCAAAATGGTCTGAGGTGCAATTAGTGAGCGTGGCTAAGGGACTGTTCAATGTCGTATTGGGTTCGGTTACTCCTATCCCAGACAGTATATTTGAGTATTCCAATGCCTTTTTGGGAATACAGGTGGCAGCAGACCCGGAGATGACTCCACGCCAGAGGCTTTCAACTCTAGGTTATGCCTACTATGCTAAGAATTCTGATAAATTGGATGGTTTGCACGCCTCTGATTTCACCAGTCCGGTATCTGATTATGGTCGTTCAGGTGTGGCAACAGATTTATATGAGGGGTCAAACACCTTAACCAGTAAATATGTGAACGTGGCTGGACCGGATAGTGTCTATTCAACTTCTGGCTGGGCTTTTAAGGGTAAAGTCTCTGGCAGCAGTGGCTTGTTTTTGCGGGG
>JALHSU010000087.1 GCA_022865345.1 Candidatus Zixiibacteriota bacterium | reverse complement strand
AACCTTATGAACAAAAAGAAAAAAGTAGCCAAAAAGAAGGAAAGCTACTACTAACTAAAACATGAAAATCCGAGAAACGGATCTGTAGGACAGGACATTTTAACTTTGCAGAAATTAGGACATTTTAATCTTGCTATAACAACCTCTAAATAAAAGATTGACCTTAGGCGCAGGATATAATATCTTTGGAAAAAATGATTACTATAAAGAGAACCTGCTAATAATAGGATTCGGGATAAAAGTGTCTGAACATCTTTCTCTGGGAACAAATCTAAAATATTTCCAACTCTCTTTTCCTTCACCCTATGGCGATTTCAAGACCCTGGGATTTGATTTAGGCTCTCTTTACGAGATAGAGGAAAAAATCCAGATCGGATTGGCTTTCAGGAATGTAAATCAACCTGAACTGATAAAGAATTCAGACAGAATCCCTTTCTCCTATTCAGCTGGCATCTCTTTGTACCCCTATAAGCAGGTTCTCCTCGCAGCAGAATTGTACAAAACTAAATCAGAGAAAGAGGAATTGAGGTTCGGGCAGGAGATTAAAGTTTTCCGAAACCTGGCATTGAGATTCGGGATGAAAACATCTCCAGCCTGCTACTCTCTGGGCACTGGATTGGAATTGGAGAATTTAAGGTTCGACTATGGATATCTGAGTCACCCTGTTTTAGGCGGAAGCCATAAGGTAACGTTATCTTTTCACCTTTAGGTCAGGTTTCTTGGAGGTCTTTGAAAAATCTATCTTGCGGGGCTGGGAGCCCCGCCTACGTCCACGACAAGTAACTTTCGTAGGTCGGGCACCCTGCCCGACCATTGTAATCTTTTTTAAGAATTCTTTAAGTAAATGAACATTAAGGAGTTTTCAAATGGTAATGAAAAGCACACTTCTCTTCCTTTCCCGTCAGGAGAAACTAAAAAATTTTGTCCTGGGATTTGAGTTCGCCCAGAGGGTTTCACGCCGTTTCGTTTCCGGCGAGACTCAGGAACAGGCAATCAGTGCAGTAAAAGATTTGAATCAAAAAGGATTTTTGGCAACCCTCGACCGTCTCGGTGAAAATGTAACCAATCAGGAGGAAGCCATAAGAGCGGCAGACGATTATCTTCTGCTATTAGATAAGATCAATCAAAATGGTATTGACTCTAATGTTTCTTGCAAGCTCACCCAGATGGGGTTGGACCTGGATTTCGAATTCTGTTTGAATAACGTCAAAAGGATCGTTGAAAGGGCAAAAGGGTATAATAACTTCGTACGAATCGATATGGAGGATTCCCCACGTACTGACAAGACCCTGCAGGTCTGTTTTACCCTACACCGGGAATACCAGAACGTGGGGGCAGTGATTCAGTCTTACCTTTACCGGAGCGAAGAAGATGTGAGAAAACTATTGGAACAGAAAATCAGAATAAGACTGTGCAAAGGGGCATATAAGGAGCCTAAAACAGTGGCTTTCCAGAAGAAAAAAGAGGTGGATGAAAATTTCGTAAAATTGATGAAGATGATGCTGAAAAGCGGGGTATACCATGGAATCGCCACCCATGATGATAAAATGGTACAGGCAACTATCGATTTTGCAAAAAAAGAAAACATAACTAAAGAGAGTTATGAATTTCAATTCCTTTACGGAATAAGAAGAGAGTTACAGGAGGAATTGGTCAAGCAGGGATATAACATCAGGATCTATGTTCCCTATGGAGACCAGTGGTATCCCTATTTTATGCGCCGGATGGCAGAAAGGCCAGCCAACCTGTTCTTTGTGGCAAAAAATTTCTTCCGGAGATAATTTCCACCTGGAGTGTGAATCTTCAGGTTTACCAGTCTTCTTGTCGGGTCAGGAGACCCGACGAGCACGTCAAAGTTTAAAATTGTTTTGAGATTTTTGGAGGTCTTATGGAGATTTTCGATACTATCCGGGAAAATATGGAGGAACAGGAGGAAAAGTATCTGGCGCCTTACGCCATGAAAAGCGAAGGCACCAAAGGAAGAAAGTATCAGGAGGAGGATCATCCGTACCGTTCCTCTTTCCAGAGGGACCGTGACCGGATCATCCACTCCACTGCTTTTCGTAGGTTGGAATACAAAACCCAGGTATTTGTAAATCACGAGGGTGACCACTACCGCACTCGACTAACTCATACGATTGAGGTCGCACAGATCTCTCGCTCCTTGTCCCGGGCTTTAAGGTTAAATGAAGATTTGACCGAAGCCATAGCCTTAGCCCACGACCTGGGCCACACCCCTTTTGGACATTCAGGTGAGGAGACTTTAAATGAGATTATGAAATCATATGGTGGGTTTGAGCATAACCGTCAATCTCTGAGAGTGGTCGATCTTCTGGAGGAAAGATATCCTGAATTCCCGGGTTTAAATCTGACCTATGAAGTGCGCGAAGGGATTATAAAACATGAGACCGTTTATGATAAACCGGTCCCGGCTGAGTTCAATCCGAAATTCTGTCCCACGCTTGAATGCCAGGTGGTCAATCTGGCTGATGAGATCGCCTACTCAGCTCACGATATCGATGACGGGCTGCGTTCACAGGTTTTGTCTGAGGAGGAGCTGAGCGAGGTCGATCTATGGAGAATGACCATAGAGCAGATCGAGAAAAAATATAAGAACTTGCCCTCGCATCATAAATATATCCAGGTGGTGAGGATGATCATTAACCAGGAAGTCACGGATGCCATTGAGGAGACCACCAAACGCTTGAATAAATATCAGATCAAGAGCGTGAACGAAGTCCGCTCTTCAGGAGAGCATATTTTGAGCTTTAGCCCGGATTTAAAAAAGCTCAACTCTCAGCTGAAGATGCTCCTTTTCAATAAAATGTATCGTCATTACCGGATGATTAGGATGGCTGACAAAGCCAAGAGGATAATCACCCAGTTATTTGAAGTGTATCTGAGTAATCCGGATCAGCTTCCACCCCATACCCGAAAGAATTTCAAAGAGACCGAAAAGATGCAGGTGATCTGTGATTATATAGCCGGAATGACGGATAGGTTCGCGCTTCAGGAATATAAAAAGCTTTTCGACCCGTTTGAAAGGGTCTGATTTGTCGAGAACTGGAATATCTGGCGGGCAAAGGTGCCCGCCCTACGAGATCCCATTATCACATGTGTCTGTCATAAAAAACTTTAATGTAAGCCGGTCGTAGGCGGGGCTCCCAGCCCCACTATTCTCCATGAAACGTCTATGTAAGAGATTGCACCAAGTATGAATCTGCTTGCATAAAAAATCTTTCCAGTTGATTTCCTTTATCTCGAGATCATCGCCACCAACCTGTTATTGCAAATTGCAATACTCCCGATTTTTTCGCTGCTTTTCATATCCCGCTCAAAATCAGGGAATTATAAAATGCTTTGACCTTTGCTGGTCATCTTTTCAGCATCTTCCCTATCACCTACAACCTACAACCTATCACCTCTTAACAGGCATAGGTTTTGCAGTAGAGTAATTTTGGCAAATGGCAAAGGTCGTTAAGAGCTTTACGACCCGTAGGGAGGAAATATGGAATGCTTCTTTTACGGAACGATCAGGGAAATAGAGGTAAAAGAAAGATTCAATGGAGTGTTGTCCTTCGCCATACCAGATTTAGGATTCATCTTCCGGGCACAGTTTAAAGGCACTCCGGCTGAATGTGAATATGCCAGCCTTTTAGCCCTTCTGGAATTTATCGAGCAGAACCCGAACCTGTTCAAGAGCAGAAGGATTGAGATTTACGGTGACAGTTTCACCGTGGTCCATCAGGTCAATATGCAGATGCATTGTACCAAAGAATTGGAGCCTTATCGCAATATGGCGCTGGGATATAAAAGGAAAATTCCTTACGTGCTTAACTGGATTCCCAGGAATGATAATCCAGCCATAATTTAAAAAAGATAGGGGTTAGGGTAGGGAAAGTACAACGTCAGGGTTTATCCCTGACGTTTTTTTGTAGGGTAGACCCCCTGGGGGCTGTTGCTTAACTCATAGAAATGGTAAATTTGAGTCAGGAGTCGTTGACGTAGGGACAGCCCTTGTGGCTGTCCGCATTAGAGTTAGGACAGGGACAAGCCCTGTCCCTACAGAAAGATTTTCCTTTATTCGTTATTCGACATCCGCTATCAGTCATTATTTTTTTATCTGTCATCTTTCATCTGTCATTAGTCATTGGTTTAAAGAGGAAAATGTTGACAGACTAAATCAATTTTGCTAACTTGGAAAATATGAAATACACTGAATTCCTAAGCCAGATCGAAAAAGGAAAGATAGCTACTCTTTATCACTTTTCCGGCGAAGAGGATTTTCTCAAGCGAGAAGCCACTGAGAAATTGATAGAGCTTTTGATTGAGCCATCTCTGAAGAGCTTCAATTTAGATTTTCTCCAGGCCAGAGGAGTCAAGGCAGAGGAGATCATAAACCTTTGTGCTACCCTTCCCTTCGGCTCCAAAAAAAGAATGGTGGTAGTTTACGAGAGCCAGAAACTTCACCCTATTCAGAAGGATGAGCTTTTAAAATACCTCCCCCATGTTCCCCCGACAACCTGCCTGGTTTTATTTTCGAATACAGTTGATAACCGCTTGAAATTCTATCAGAGTTTAAAGAAGCTCGCAGCCGAAGTTGAATTTTCTGCACTCGACCCGGAGGAAGCATCAGACTGGATTAGGGAAAGAGTCAATACCTATGGTAAAAAAATAACCTCAGAGGGGATTAATTTCCTGCAGGAAGCAGTGGGAAATAACCTGTATGAGCTGTCAAATGAGCTGGAGAAGTTATCTCTTTATGTTAAAGAACGGGAGTCAATAAACTTAGAGGATGTCGAGACCGTAGTTGGTTATACTAAAGCTGAGAACATATCCCAGTTAGCCCAGGCAATAGTGGGGAAAAACCTCTCCCAGGCTTTAAAGATCTTGAAAGACCTCTCCCTTTCCAAAGAAAGGGAAACCAGCATAAACTACCGACTGGGTGACCATTTTCTGAAGATGTACCAGGTGAAAGCCTCAAAAGACCAGAATATATATAATCTGGCTCATACCTTAAGAACTTATTCTGGATTTATTCTCGAATACCAGAACCAGGCAAAGAACTTCAGCCTGGAACAGTTGGAAAAGGGGCTGGCACTCCTTTACCAGGCAGATTCGGATTTGAAATCAGGCAAGATGCCGGAAAAGCTTTTGCTTGAGCTTTTAGTCTATGAACTGTGCCGTTTATAAACCTTGAAATATCTATACCGAAATAAAATATAAATTCAGGAAAATCGGGAATTTTTCCCATCTCGAAGTGTATTTAAGTTGATGGAAGTCCGGATGGTGGAGAAAAAATTCAAAACCGGAGCTGAGGAGACTGAGGATAAGCTCATTGCCAGGGCGAAAAAGGGGGATATCTATTCCTTTGAAAGGCTGGTAGAAAGATACCAGAAGAAGTTCTATTATCTGGCTTTGCGGATGACCAGATCGCATGAGGCGGCAGATGATCTGGCTC
Organism: Candidatus Zixiibacteriota bacterium; assembly: GCA_022865345.1. Classification (NCBI taxonomy): domain Bacteria; kingdom Pseudomonadati; phylum Candidatus Zixiibacteriota; species Candidatus Zixiibacteriota bacterium. Next base: position 43,949 of record JALHSU010000087.1, on the reverse strand, counting down.
AGGAATCTTTTATCAAGGCATTTTATTCTCTTAAGTCTTTTAAGGAGGGTCATAGCTTTTGCGCCTGGGTTTATAAGATTTGTATGAATCTGACTATAAACTATCTCAAAAGACAGAAATTCACCATCTCAGAAAGCCAGCTACCCCAGGGCTCCTTGGAGCTTGTAGAGGATACGGGGAAAGCCGATGCCTCAGAGCAGTTAGTCAGGGATGAGCTGGCCAGAAAAATAGAAAACGAGATAGATCACCTGCCAGCTGAATTCAGGGCGGTCTTTATCCTCAAAACGTATGAGGAATTAAGTTATGAGGAAATCGCCAATACCCTGAAAATCTCCAAAGGGACTGTGATGTCCCGGCTCTTCCGGGCAAGAGAAAGACTGCAAAAGAGTTTAAAAGGTTATCTATGAAAGAAGGTGGGAAAATTGAAGTGTAAGGATTTTGACAAGCTAATTCATCTTTATTTTGATGGGGAATTAGATGCGGGAGAATCAAAAGAGATAGAGGAGCATCTTTTGACCTGTCAAAACTGCGCGGCAAAACTGCAGGAACTTAAAAAGCTTGAAGAAAGTGCTAAGGGTGTAAGACTGCCAGAGCTTTCCCCTGATTACTGGAAAACCTTTGCTGAAAGAGTAAGGAATGAGATAATCCTCAGAAGGAGAAAATCTATCTGGTCAAGGCTCAAATCTGGATGGGAATCTTTTTTCTTCTACTCGCCGGTAAAATTGAGAATCGCCGCTGGAATCGCCTCGATCCTTTTAGTCTTCATAATCGGAAAGCTCTACTGGGATTACAAAGGAAAAGAATTAGAGCGGGTCAGATCTGAAAGAATAGAAAAGGCTTTATCTATTCCAGTTCAGCAGAAGCCTGAGTTACAGACCCCGGCTGTAAAGGAATCTCTCCAGACTAAAAAGCCTGCCAAGGAAACCACTTTCGTCAAGCCAAAGCCTCCCATCGCTGAACAGAAAGCTTTGCAGATTTCCACTCCTTCTGAATCCATATCGTCTGTGCAGGCAGAAAAAAACGCTGAGTTACAAGCTCCATCTGAATCTGTGATTTCTTTGGCCGGAGAGAAAGCTCAGGGGGAAAAAGAAAAGGGAGCTGGAGAAAGTAAAACTTCGGAACTCAAGAAAAGTATAACTGTCACTGCTGAAAGACCGAAAATTGAAAAAGGAGTCACAGCAAATTTAAGGACTGTTAATCAAGCAGAAATGGCTATGAAGCCTCCAAGCTTACCAGAAACCATCCTTTATGTTCAGAAGTCGCCAGAAGATAAACGCACTGCAGTAACAACCACACTTCGAGCCCCTGCGGCGGCGAAAAGGGATGAGGGGTTATACCCAGCCGAAAGCGTAAGATATTATAAGGTCGATACGGAGTGGGTGCGTGCTTTAACTGACAAAGATACACTGGTAGAAGCAGATACATTAAAAAAGGTAATTTCTTCCTGGAAAGAATATTTTGAAAAGAAGCCTGTATCAGAATGGACTCCTGAAGGTTTTTCGCAGATTAAAGTTGCTTATGAGCTTCTTTTCCTGAAGACAAGCGATGAGCCCTTACGTCAGGCAGGGATAAAACTACTGAATCAATATAAGGACTCGGTAACTGACCAGAAGATGAAGGATGAGCTGACTAAAAACATCTTTGAATTAGAGGCTCTAAAGAAAAAATAAAAAAATTCGAGAATAATTCTTTCCTTGATTTGTAGAGAAATTAGAAAACCTTTAACCAGGAGGGAATTATGAAAAAAACTAAGCCTTATACTCAGCATCTTCCTCATTCTTTACTCCAAAACCTTAGCGGATGGCTTTATCGTCCCGATTCCTCGTCATCCGGATGAGCCACTCCCGCCCTACCTCTCGATCAAATATCATCACGTAGAAATCAAAATCGATAACCAGGTGGCTCAGACCACAGTTGATCAGGTTTTTAGAAATGATTATCCTCGCGACCTTGAAGGAACCTACATCTTTCCGTTGCCTCTCGATGCCTCTATTTCCAAATTCTCGATGTTTATAGGAGGTGAGGAACTGAAAGGTGAGATTCTGGACAGAGACAGAGCGAGGAGAATCTATGAGGATATAGTTCGGAGAAGAAAAGACCCGGCTCTGTTGGAGTATTATAATCAGGGGATGTTCAGGGCACGGGTCTATCCCATACCTGCTCACGGCGAGACCAGGATAAAATTAGGATACTCTCAGGTTTTGAAATCTGAAAATAACCTCTGCGAATATAAATATTCTCTCTCTACTGAGAAATTCTCCCAGAACCCTCTGGAAAATGTGCAAATCGATCTGGTCATCAATTCAGATATTCCGATTAAGAATGTCTACTCTCCGACTCAGGATATAAAAATTGATAAAGAAAGCGACCACAGGGTAAAAGTCTCCTATTTTGAGGAGAACGCCAGACCGAATAAGGATTTTGTCCTCTATTACTCGCTGTCAGATAAGGAAGTGGGCTTCAATCTCTTGAGTTATCAGGATAAAAAAGAAGGGAACTTCTTTATGGCTCTTTTCTCTCCCAAAATCCAGAGACCTGACAGGTTCATCAGAAAAAGAGTAGTCTTTATTCTGGATACTTCAGGCAGTATGCAGGGTAAGAAGATAGAACAGGCTAAGAACGCCTTGATATTCTGCTTGAACAGCCTGAATCCCGGAGACAGCTTTAATCTGATTGATTTCGATGACCAGGTCAAGCCTTTCAGGGAAAGACTTCTGCCAGCTACGAGGGAGAATATTAATTCCGGCATAAAGTTCATCCGGAATTGCGAAGCGGACGGAGGAACAGATATCAATTCTGCCCTTTTGGAAGGTCTGAAAAACTTAAACCCTGAAGACAAAACTTCATATATCGTATTTCTGACTGATGGCTTGCCCACTGTTGGATTAACAGACATCAAGAGGATACTGGAGAATGTGAAAGAGAGAAATATCTCCAACAGAATTTTTGTCTTCGGCGTGGGCTTCGATGTGAACACTCATTTTCTGGACAGACTGGCTCAGGAAAATCATGCCACTTCTGATTATGTGACTCCGAACGAAGACATCGAGGTAAAAGTATCCAATTTCTTTAAAAAGATCTCAAATCCTATACTATCGGAGTTAAGTCTGAAGTTCCCAGGAGTTAAAACCTTTGAACTTTATCCAAAGGAATTGCCTGACCTATTCAGCGGCTCTCAGGTGCTGGTTTTGGGAAAATATGAAGGAGAAGGAAGTTCCTCAGCCTTTTTAAGCGGATATGCTGGTGAAAAAAAGCAGACCTACTCCTATCAGGTAAACTTTTCACCTGAGGAAAAAAATAGCTTCATCCCCCGGCTCTGGGCAACCAGGAGAATCGGATATTTGGTTGATCAGATGAGACTTTACGGCCAAAGCACAGAATTAATCGACGAAATTGTCCGCCTCTCCAAGAGATATGGCATAATAACCCAATATACTTCTTTTCTGGTAGATGCAGATCGCCCGATAACGGTCACAGCTGAGAGGCCGATAATCAAGAAGGGTGTAACCGCTGCTCTACGTACTGAGACCGGATCAGGTGCGGTTTATCAATCCAAGAATCTGCTCGGGATGCAAAGCGCCTTGAAGGCTCCGGAAGCATATATTGACCATTCAGGTAAAGATAGAAAGGTGTCTCAGATAATCCAGGCAGGAAACAAGACTTTCTTTAAAGAAGGTAACCTTTGGGTGGATAGTCAATATGACAGTACACTTAAGATTATAAAAATTCAGAGATTCAGCCCGGCCTATTTCGAGTTAGCTAAAAGATTTCCGGAATTCGAGAAGTATCTCTCTTTAGGCGAGAGGGTTATTTTCGTACACAAGGATAAGATGATTGAAATTTCAGAACTTGGTGAAGAGAAAACTGAAATTCTGAACCAGTTATAGTGAAATCGTTGAGGCGGGGTTACCCCGCCCAAAATCTGACAAACTCCAAGGGGCGTGGAAACCTCGCCCCTATCTTAAAATCAACCCCACCCATCTTATTGCTCAGCATTTTTTCTTCTTTTCTTTCCTTGAACCCTTGACCCCTTAATCCTCGATCCCTTATTCTTAAATATCTATTGACAAAGCCTATATTTTGATTTTTATTTTCCTCAAAGGAGATTCCAATAGTTTTCAGGTGGAAAGATGAAATGGCAGGTATTACTTGTAATCCTCATGTTTCTTGTGTTTAGCTGCGGGAAAACTGAGGAAAAGGACTCTTCTATGGAGAATAATGCTCAGTCAGATTCCCTGAGGATGCAGGAGAAAAGGGACTGGATGGTAAAAACCCAGATCGAAAGCCGGGGAGTCAAAGACCCTTTGGTTTTAAAAGCGATGAGAAAGGTGCCCAGGCATCTTTTTGTCCCTAAGAGCTATCAGGAAGAAGCATATGCAGATGAGCCTTTACCTATCGGAGAAGGGCAGACCATTTCCCAGCCTTACATAGTTGCCCTGATGACCGAGCTTTTAGGCTTAAAAGGAGAAGAAAAGGTTTTGGAAATAGGAACCGGCTCTGGTTATCAGGCAGCCATCCTGGCTGAGATCGCAAAAGAGGTTTACAGTATTGAGATTATCTGCCTCCTGGCTGAAAAGGCTGAAAGTACTCTGAAGGAATTAGAATATAAGAATATCACAGTCAAGTGCGGGGATGGTTACCAGGGATGGAAAGAGCATTCCCCATTTGACGGGATAATCGTAACTGCCGCTCCTGATCATATCCCTCAGCCTCTGGTTGACCAGTTGAAGATTGGAGGAAGATTGGTTATCCCGGTGGGAGAGCTTTTTCAGGAGCTTATCCTGGTTACCAAAACTGAAAAAGGTATTAAAAAGGAAAACGTCATCCCGGTCCGGTTTGTGCCTATGACCGGGGAGGCGGAAAAGAAATGAAACCGAGGAGCTAACAGGCTCGTATTAGGAAGAAAAAAAGAGGTAGAGATGGACAAAAAACTTTATCGTTCCACAAAAAATTCGACGATCGCTGGGGTCTGCGGCGGCATAGGGGAATATCTGAATATTGACCCTACCATAGTCCGCCTGTTTGCAGTCCTTTTGATCTTTGCTGAAGGGATTGGGATAATCCTTTATCTTATCGCCTGGATAATCATGCCCCGGGCAGAGGCAGTTGAGGGTGAGACCGTGAGCCAGAAAGAGTCTGAGACAAAAAAATATTTACCAGGCTTAATTCTCATCGGGGTAGGCATCCTGTTTTTGCTTAATAATTTCATCCCCTGGTTCCACTTTCATTTCATCTGGCCGGTGATCCTTATAATCCTGGGGCTTTTCCTTTTGATCCGGGCTTAAATCTAGAACCAGTTTGACAGGAGGAAATATGACAGTTTCCAGAATAAGGAATGGGGTCATCTTGCTTTCAGTCGGCATAGTTTTACTTTTGAACAACCTGGATTACGTCGACTGGTCAGTTTGGGTTTCCATTTTATCTCTATGGCCGGTCCTGCTAATTGCCATCGGGATAGAAAAAATCTTTGCCAGAACCTCTTTGAGCTTCTTAGCATACCTTTCTCCAATTTTACTCCTGATTGCGATTCTGGGTCCGGCTTATTACTTTTATAATAACGAGAGAGACAACATTACTTACGAGGGTAAGAGATTTCGATGGGAAAAAGAAATGGTACCTGCTGTCAAAAAAGGGTTCGCGACCTTCGATTTCAAGGCTGGTACCCTGAAAACCAATGCCAGCCAGGATAAGCTGGCTCTGGCTGAACTGGACTACTGGAGGAGAGTGCCCCTCTGTTTTTACAACTACTCTGATAAAGACAGTATAGTCAGGCTGGAGATAAAGGACCAGGACCATTTCTGGAGGGGTTGGTTTAAGCCCGGAATCAAGAGCAGGCACCAGTGGGACGTTTTTCTTTCTGATAAAATCCCCTGGGACCTGGAGATCGAGAACTCGGTGATGAATGGAGACCTTGATTTCTCCGGATTGATTCTGGAGAATTTATCAGTGAACCTGGATGCCAGCTCCCTCAAAATCAAATTAGGAAATAAATCCAGGAACCTGAAGGTTAAGATAGATTCAGATGTCTCCAGACTGGAGCTTTTACTTCCGAAAGATGCCGGTTTGAAAATTGAGAACCGGTCTTCTTTAAGCTCAACCAACTTTGAGGATATCTCTGTTAATCATGAGAGAAAAAGCTACTGGACCTCTAATTACGATTCCTCTCCTTCAAAGATCGAGATCTCCATTCATGGAGATGTCTCTTCACTCAAAGTCATAGGTTATTAATCCTGAACTATGCTAAATCGGTTCAAAGTTTTCGGAACATTTGTTATTTTTGTCTGGCTTTTCATCCTTCTGTTCTCTTTTGATTGTTCTAAAGAAAAACCGGATGCCTTTTCCAGAATGATGAAGGAGAAAAAGCTTCTGGTGGGAACAGATGCCACTTATCCTCCTTTTGAGTCTAAGGATAAAACTGGCAAGCTCGTAGGTTACGATATAGACCTGATGGATGAAATCTGCGACAAGTTAGGGGTCAAGTGCGAATATGTAGTAGTTCCCTTTGACGGCATAGTCTCCGGTTTAAACAGCGAAAAATATGATGCCATCATTTCCTCATTTACCATCACACCGGAAAGGGAACAGGTTATAGATTTCTCCAAACCGTATTACCATGCCAGCCAGTCGATCTCGGTAAGACTTGACCGGCAGGACATTAATTCTCTGACTGACCTAAAGGGGAAGAAAATCGGAGTTCAGTTAGGCACAACCGGCGAGCTTTTAGCTAAAAAGGTAGAAGGTGCTGAAGTCATCTCTTTCGACAATATCAGTGCGGCTTTTATCGATTTAGAGAATGGTAAATTAGATGCCATAATCAATGATAAGCCCACATCTCAGCGGATAATAGCCTTCCGCGGAAATGCAAAGATAGTGGGAACAGACCTCTCCTCAGAGAACTATGGCATTGCAGTAAGAAAAGGGGAAATAAGATTATTAGACGCAATAAATAACGCCCTCATCTCTTTAGAGCTTTCTGGCAAATTAGAAAACCTCAATAATAAGTGGTTCTCAGTTCAGACCAGGATACAATAGATGTAGGGGCACGGCGCGCCGTGCCCCTACCATTAACGATCAATTCTCTTTTTCAATTTTCACGTCAATATATTTTACCTTACAGCTCAGACAGACATGCTTTATATCTTTCTTGCCAGCAAAAACGATAAGCAAATGAGCCTGGTAGAAAACTTCGTGGCAGAAATAGCAAATCCCTCCATCCATTTCTGAGAACTCAGTCCCGCATTGGCTGCATTTAAAAGGGGTGATGACTTTGCTAATCATAGGGTAAAACCTCAAGTAAATTGAGGGTAGTAGACCAACTCTGCTTGCGTGTGACCTTAGCCCCCACAGCTAACGAAAAACGCGATTTGTAAATATATTTATGCCTTCCAACTCTTTATTTTCGTTTAATTCTAATCCCAACTCAGTAGCAACTTTCTTTATTTCTACAGAGAGATCTTCGGGTGAATGTATTCTGCTATTTATCAATACACCAGAGAAATCATGACTCGTCTCTATTTCTACTTTGACTAATTTTGTCATGGACCTCCATTCCTCCTGCCAAATTCTCCAGCTTTTAGTTTTGAATATGCTGGCGAAAGGGTTGGGAATCTTCTTACCGAGAAAGCCATAAACCGCCTTTTCATCCTTTTCATCAATTAATCTGAACACACTATCTGCTTTCGTTGGATGTCCTTCGTCTCTCAGGATAACAAGTTTCTTATCTTTAGAGATGTGTACCCATAGCCTATCTCTGAAATCAAAATCATGTTTTATATCGATAGGCCTAAGGCCGACCATACACTCCGTTATTTCACCCTTTTTCCAACAGTAAAACTCGTTTTTCTTGAAACGAAGAGCCATATTATCTCCTAAAGTTGCATCAAGCAGGGAACGACCCTATGGTTGTCGCATATTAATTATCGACAGATTCAATTATGGCTCTTAATCAATTTGGGATTCGATAAATCTAGCTTTTTGTAGGGGCGTATTGCAATACTCCCCTACGCCATTTTATTCGTCTGGTCAGCCGACCCTACGGCGCATCTGAAATTGGAGTGCATTAGCTTGTTAATGCAAGAGCAAGCTCTTGCACTCCAGAAAAAACACCCAACATTCCCCTTGACTTCTTTTGCCCATTCTTTAAATTCCCGACAACGTTAGGAGCCTTTCTTAATATGTTCCTGCAGCAAATAGTCAATTGGATTTCATTTCAGCTTCATATCCTGAAAAATATCCTTTTTTTCCTTGCCCCAGCAATACCGATGACCATCAAGCTAACCCTGGTGGCTTTTGCTTTAGCTCTGATTTTAGGACTCTTGATAGGTTTAGCCCGGTTATCGCAGAGAGGTTTAATCAAAGCTTTATCCAAAATCTATGTGGATGTGTTGAGAGGGATTCCGCTTTTGGTTCAGATCTTCTTCATCTATTTCGGCCTGGGCAAGGTTCTTAATTTAGACCGCTTTTTGGCAGGCGTTATCGCCATTGCAGTATGTTACTCAGCTTATCTGGCAGAGATAATAAGAACTGGTATCCAGGCAATTCACAAAGGTCAGTACCAGGCAGCCCTATCTTTGGGAATGACACCTTACCAGACAATGAGATTTGTGATCCTGCCTCAGTCTTTAAGGATCATAGTCCCGCCAGTGGCAAACGAGTTCATAGCATCCCTGAAAGATAGCTCCCTTGTTTCTATTATAGGATTAAGGGAGTTAACCCGAGCAGGCAGGGAATACTACTCCCAGCATTTTATAGATTTCCAGACCTGGCTGGTGGTGGGCATAATTTATTTGATAATGACCTTGAGCTTATCCAGATTGGTCTCCTATCTGGAGAAAAAATATAGGGTGCATGGCTATGGAATACCGCATTGATTAGTTTATGAATCGAGTAGGGGCAGAGTTTATCTCTGCCCAAGTGCAGGGGTGGAGACAAGCTCCACCCCTACGCGGTATGTGCCAAAATATGATCCTGCTCCCCGAGGGATGTTATCATCCCGAGGATTAGCGACGGGGATGATAACATCCCCTTAGAGCGTGGGTATGCATTTATGATCATTCAGACTAAAGAAATCAGCAAAAGATTTGGCGAAATCATTGCCCTGGAGGGGGTCAATTTTGGGGTCGAATCAGGTGAGGTGGTGGTTATAATCGGACCCTCAGGTTCTGGCAAAAGCACCCTGCTCAGGTGTCTGAATGGTTTGGAGAAAACAGATTCCGGCGAAATCATAATCGATGGGATAAGATTAGACAAGGATAAAAAAAGCATCCATAAGGTCAGAGAGGAATTGGGAATGGTATTTCAGGAATTCAATCTTTTCCCTCATCTTTCAGTGTTAGGAAATCTTTGTTTAGCCCAGGAGGCCGTGCGTAAAAGGAGTAAACCGGATTCCGAGAAAATCTCTCTGGAGCTTTTAAAAAAAGTGGGGCTTCTGGACAAAAAAAACTCATTTCCCAACCAGCTTTCAGGCGGGCAACAGCAGAGAGTAGCCATTGCCCGAGCCTTGGCTATGAATCCCAAGATAATGCTATTCGATGAGCCAACCTCGGCTTTAGACCCGGAGATGATAGGCGAGGTCTTGGAGGTCATGAAAAATCTCGCTAAGGAGGGTATGACCATGCTGGTGGTAACTCACGAGATCGGGTTTGCCCGGGAGGTGGCGAAAAGGATAATCTTTATGGATCAGGGCAAAATCATCGAAGAAGGAAAAACCCAAGACATCTTAAACTCACCCCAAAACCCACGAACAATAGCTTTTTTGAGTAAGGTACTGAAGTGACTTTTAGATAATCTGTAGGGGCGACCCGCCGGGTCGCCCCTACCTTAGTCCTAACCTGAGAAAAGTAGACCTACGTTGCCCGCAATGTGGGTCAATCGTTTCTGTAAGGGCAGATTGCAATGTGCCCTTACTTGTCTGTCGTCCAACCGGAGACAGACTAAAAGTCTGTCCTACCATGTATAAAAAACGAAGAGCCCCCTAAGGGGGCTCCTTTAGAAAAATAGAAGAAGTGAATGGGGTGCTTAGTGCAATTCTTCGGGTAGAGGCGCTTCATCCGGTAAAGGTTGAAATTCTTCCATAGGCGGTGCTGGTTCGACCTCATCAAACAAAGGGGCAAGCTCTTCCTCCATTAATGCCTGTTCCGGATCTACAGGTGGCTCTTCAGGAGCAATGGAGAGTTCCATTTCCTCCTCTTGAGTTAAAGGCGAAGGTGCTGCCTCTTCGGAAAGAGGTCCCATTCCCATCCCCTGCCTCTGGAATCTCTGTGACCTTCCCTCATTTAATTTTATTCTTTTCCGTATTACTTTTCGGTCGAATGCACGGTGCAGTCTTCTTTCTCTGAAGCTCTGAATCTGCTCTTTGGTCAGAACGTCTCTAAAAGCCATCAGCTGGTCGACTTTAGCCTTCTCCAGCTTGGTCCTCAAAGCTCCTATCTCATCCAATTTCCTATTAATTTTAGCTTTGTCAAGCTTCTCCTGATGCAAAAGCTCTCTTAACTCCAGGTTGGCAATCTCCAGGTCAGAATGGAGCCGAATTTCTTCTTTTCTCCCCTCGAAAGCAATGCTCTTAACTTTTTCCTTATGCTCCGGAGAAAGGCCCAAACCTGATTTAGAAGGTTTCTCCCTCTCGGTCATTTGAGAGAAAACTAAACCTGTCGTAAGAAACAGGAAAGCCAGTATTACGACAGAAAGCATGGTCAGTTTCTTTAGACTCATTATCTTTTCACCTCCTTAATTTTTATTGTTCAAATCCTCTTTTTCCTCGGTACTGTCTGATTATCTCCATCATCCTTTTTTCAAATCTATCCTCAAACAGCAGAAGTTTTACCTGCTGCTCCAACGTCAGGATCTCTTTTGTTTTTTCTCTGAACCTTTGCTGGACTTCTTCCAATTGGACCCTCTCTTTTTCTAACTGTCTCAAGATATCTTTTATTTTGCCTTCATCCGGTTTCTCTTCTCCTAAAACTGCTTCCAGCGACTTCAAAAGGTCTTCCCTTTTTTCCCTGAAGATCTTCTGCGCTTTCTGCATCTCTCTCCAGGCAGGTAAAAATTTATCCGATTGTTCCTGGGACAAATCCAGAACCTCTAACATCTTCCACATCTTCATAGTCTCGATCTCTTCCCTTAACCTTTCCCTTTTACCTTCCTCCGGGAAAGGTCGAGCAGGAGGTCTTTGAGCGTGAACTGCTTGAGCAGTCAAGACAAAAATAAAGACCAGGAAGAGCATCCCTGAGAGCTTAAGCTTTTTCATAAAATCTCCCTTTTGAATTTTGTTTTTTCTAAGTCTTTCTTTAGATTTTCCAGTTGTTTTAAATCCAGTTCTTCTAAAGCCTCTTCCTTTCCCCCCTTATCCCAATTATTTTTTTCCAACTCTATCTCTGCCAGAGCCAATTTATCTCTGTCGGTTTCTGAAAAAAGTTTACTGGCCGAGCTTTCATTACCTGCTTCTGCATAGAAAAGCTGGTCTATTTTCTCGCCTTCAGCCGGCAAGAGGTAACTGTATGGCTCTTGGCTGGATTTAAACATAACCCTTTGGTCTTCCTTAAACAAAAAGATACCTAATAACAAGACCAGTGCCAGGCTGACGATTCCTCCAGCTATTTTCAACCTTGGAATAGGAACAAGAGTGGCTCCCTGGCCTTTCTCGATTTTTGCTCTGACCCCAGGCACAAAATTAACCCAGGATGCCTCATCCGGCTCATAGGCACTCTCATTTTTCAGTAATTCAAAGGTTGAACTGATTTTTTGCAGCTCTTTTTGACAGTCTGAGCAGATCTCCAGATGGCTCTGAACTAAATTCCTCTCCTCAGGGGAGATAGAGTTCTCATAATAATCTACCAGCTTAACCTGTATGTTTTTACATCTCATAATTTTCGCCTATTTCTATTCCATAAAACCGGCTAAAGATTTTTTGAGCTTTTTTACAGCCTGAAAATAATTAGCTTTAATGGTGCCTTCGCTTTTGTCCAGGATTTTAGCTATCTCCGAATGGGGCAATTCCTGATAATGCCTTAATATGAACACCGTCCTTTGCTTACCGGGCAGATTCAGCACCGCCTGATCTATAGCCTTGTCAAGCTCCTTTTGTTCAAGGTCTTTAAGAGGGGAATCAGAGGACAAAACCGGTTGAGTCAAATCCTCCAAAAGGATAAAAGACCTGAACCTATCTCTTTGAGTAAAATTCAAACACAGGTTCACAGCTATCCGGTAAAGCCAGGTTGAAAAGCTTGCTTCCTCTCTGAAATCTTTTAAGGAACGATACGCCTTCACAAAAGCCTCCTGGGCTAAGTCCATAGCATCTTCTCTGTTGCGAACCATTTTCAAGACCAGATTGAAAATCCTTTGCTTGTACAGGTTGACCAGCTCGTTATAAGCCTTTTCCTCTCCGTGCTTAAACCTCCGAACTAACTCCCGGACGATCTCCTCGTTCATCTTCTGGTTTTCTATTTTATTTGACACTGGCAAACCCTGAAAGTTTAATCAAAAAATAAAGGGCAAACCAGAGTTTACCCTTCTTAGAAATACTGGACACTGATCACTGACCACTTAAAACTATCTTTATCAGTCTTTTTTACTCTTTATCAAAACCTTGGAGTAAAAAGGAAGATTATCCAGGACCTTTCCTGTCCCGCGCGCCACACAGGTCAGGGGGTCATCCGCCACAATTACTGCCAGATTGGTCTCATGCCTTAATCTTTTATCCAACCCTTTAAGCAAAGCCCCGCCCCCGGTAACGATTATCCCCCGGTCCAAAATATCTGAGGCTAACTCCGGCGGGGTCTGTTCTAACGCTTGTCTTACTGCCTCGACTATAGATTCCACCGGCTCGCTTAAAGCCTCCCTTATCTGAACTGAGCTGATCTTTATGGTCTTGGGAATCCCAGCAATCAGGTCTCTTCCCTTTATCTCCATCACCTCTTCGGTTTCCAGGGGGAAGGCTGAGCCGATTTTGATCTTGATCTCCTCTGCGGTTCTCTCTCCTATCAAAAGGTTGTAATTCTTTTTGAGATAGAGGACTATGGCTTCATCCATCTCATCCCCGCCAATCCGGATGGAGATATTATTGACTATCCCGTTCAAGGCGATGACTGCAATCTCTGAAGTTCCTCCGCCTATGTCAATGACCATGCTTCCGGTGGGCTGGTCCACTGGCAATCCTACGCCGATAGCAGCTGCCATCGGCTCCTGGATTAAAAAAACTTCTCTGGCACCTGCATTCTCGGCTGAATCCCTGACCGCCCTTTTCTCCACCTCGGTGATCCCTGAGGGAACTGAGATGACGATTCTGGGCTTCATCAGGTAGCGGTGTCTGACCACTCTCTTAATAAAATCTGATAAAAGTTTTTCCGTGGTCTCGAAATCAGCAATCACCCCATCTTTTAAAGGTCTTATTGCTACTATCTCTCCCGGAGTCCGGCCTATCATCTCCTTGGCAGCAGTTCCCACTGCTAAGACTTTTTTAGAAGATACCTCTAACGCAACCACAGAAGGTTCATTTAATACAATCCCCTCACCCCTGACGAATACTAAGGTGTTGGCTGTGCCTAAATCTATCCCTATATCGTTAGATATAAAATCAAAAAAACCCATTCCTCCTCCTCAATGGCTTTTTAGATTTGTGCATTGGGAAAGCCGTTCCGTTTATGTAGAATCATTGGCTTTCTCTTCTTCCAAAGGGGATGAGACGGTTTTGTTCATCTCCTCTCCCAAATAGATATATCGGCGAATTAGGGGAATCCAATCGCTCCATTTTTTCCCGGTTTTCCCCTGCAGGGTCTCCCTTTTGATTATCTCGGAAAATGCTCCGGCTTTAGCGTCCATCTCATCTGCATAGTGTAAGATTATCGCCTCTATAGTTTGAGGCACCACCGGTGAAGCAAGCTCTAACTCCCCCTGATGTGACAGGATCAGATGCCTTAGCTCTAAAGCTAAATTCTCCGGAAAGCCCTCGATCTTTTTGATCTTCTGATAAACCAGCTCATCTCCGGACACGATATGGCCTAAAAGCCTGCCTTCATCTGTATAATCTACGAAACCGGCAATCGAATAGGTGTAGATTTTACCGATGTCGTGCAGCAGAGCACCGGTAAGGAGCAGGTCTCTGTCTACCAGTTCGTACAGGTCAGCCGCTTTCTCGCAAAACTCAGCCACCTTTAAAGTATGTTCCAAAAGCCCGCCTAAATAGGAATGATGCCAGAGCTTGGCGGCAGGTGCGATTTTAAGTTTCCGGGTCAATTTCTCATCTTCCAAAATCACGCCCAGAAGTTTCTTTAGATGCTGGTTTTTTATCTTCTCGGTTTTTTTCAGGAAATTTTCAAAGAGCATCCCTAGGTCCATCTCCGATTTGGGAAGGAAATCCAGAGGATCCTCTTCACCTTCCTTAGCCTTTCTCAGCTTTTCGACCTTTATCTCCAGACCTTCTCGATAGGTTACTGTCATTCCCTTAACCTTAACGATATCCCCGGGTTCAGCCTCAGCATACGATTCCTCAACATTCTCGAATAGAACAGCATCAATTCTGCCTGTGGAATCCCCTAATTCTAACTTCAGGTATTTTTGCCCGTTAAACGGCTTGATCTCTTTTTTTCTGAGCACAAAGAAGTCGGTAACCTCGGTGCCAGGCTTTAGGTCTTTTATCCAGATATTTTTCATCGATCAACAATTTTGTTAATAATATCGAAATAGCCGAACAAAAGTCAAGAACAAAATAGTTGTTAATGAAACGGTTTCTGCTTATATTTAAAAAAAAATCTGGAGTGAGTCGTAGAAAAGTTGGTAGCCGCAACCTTCAGGCTGCGTGAACACCTGACAAAGATAAGAACGCAGACATAAAGTCTGCGGCTACCCGGAGGACGAAATTCAGGAAAATCGGTTGAACCAATGCCCATAATTTATCGCTACATCTTAAAAGAGCATATAGGACCTTTCTTTTTTGGCTTAGCCATAATTACCTTTGTCCTGATAATGGATTTTCTCTTAGAGCTGCTCAATTTGATAATTGGAAAAGGGGTGAGCTTGCTGATTGTTCTTCAGGCGTTTGCCTTGAATTTAGCCTGGATGTTAGCCCTGTCTATTCCTATGGCGGTCTTAGTCTCTACTCTGATGGCTTTTGGAAGACTCTCTCAGGACAACGAGATAACTGCTTTGAAGGCTTCAGGAGTAAGCCTTTATCGTATCGTCTTTTCCCCTCTTCTTTTCTCTCTTATTTTGACTTTGGGTTTGATCTACTTCAACGATAGAATTCTGCCTGAGGCAAATCACCGGGCACGTATTTTGATGTCTGAGCTTCACCAGATAAAACCGACTTTGATCCTCAAAGAAAATAGGTTCATAGACGAGATCCCTGGCTATCATATTTTGATTAAAAAGATCAATCCCGGAAATAACGAGATCTCAGATATAACTATCTATGAAAAGGTAGAAGGACCATTTCCCAGGACCATTCTCGCCCAGAAGGGAAAAATTGAGTTCTCTCAGGATAGAAGCACCTTGATTTTAAACTTAGAAAAAGGTGAAGTACATGAGGCAGATCAGAACGAGCCAGGGAGGTATCGCCGCATAAGCTTCGAAAAACAGACCATCTATATCCCGAACGTTGAGGGAAAGTTTATCCAGGCAGGCTCTAATTACCGCACCGACCGGGAGATGAACATCCGAATGATGTCTGAGCAGGTCAGGAATATAGAAAAAAGCACGGACTCAGAGCTGGGCAGCCTGAATAAGCTCGCAGAAGACAGAATATCTGAGGTTTTTGGCAGAAAAATCGTTTCATCTCCGGCCTCCAACCCTTCAAATGAAAAAGAGGTTTTGACCAGCATTTTTTTCAAAAATCAAAACTTTTTTTATCAGCTTCAGATGGAAACCCAGAACCTTTTCTCTCAGGAAAAGGATAAAAATTCGTACCTGGTCGAAATAGAGAAGAAGTACTCGATTCCCTTCGCCTGTCTGGTGTTTGTCCTGATAGGGGCGCCTTTGGGAATTATGTCCCGGAGAGGGAATATGGCAGTGGGGTTGGGACTCTCCTTAGTCTTCTTTGTATTATACTGGGCTTTCCTGATAGGAGGAGAGGAACTGGCAGACCGGCTTTATATTTCACCCTTCTGGGCAATGTGGTCAGCCAATATCCTCTTAGCCTTAGCCGGAACTTACATTCTGGTAAGATCGACTAAGGAGATGACCTTTATCTCCTGGAAATGGGCTGAGAGATTTATCCCGAAAAAGTTTAGAAAAGTTCTTTTCGGGACTGACCTCTAAAAGGGTTTTACTTGAAAGACTCTGAGAAAAAACTTCTTGAAGAAAACTTGGAGTGTAAACCTTGAGGTTTACCTATAATAAAATAAGCCAAAGTCTCAAGACTTTGAGGTTTTATACTCTACGAGACCTTCTCTATGCAGATTTTAGATAGATATTTGTTGAAACAGTTCCTCTACGTCCTTTTTTTCGCGCTCCTGTCTTTCTGGATAATCTTCTTGATAGTGGACGTGGTGGAGCATATAGATACTTTCATCGACCAGCACGCCTCCTTGAGTTCAATCATCAAATATTATATTTTCTTTTCGCCTTACATATTTGTTCTGGTTTTGCCCATTGCCATGCTTTTGTCCTCCCTTTTCTCTTTAGGACTCCTCTCCAGGCAGAACGAGCTTTTAGCCTTGAAATCCTCGGGGGTAAGCCTATACCGAATCCTTTTCCCGCTTCTTGGATTAGCTCTGGTCATGAGTTTTCTGGTGATGATGGCTGGGAATTATCTGATCCCTTACACCAATCGGCTCAGCCGGAAAATTCATTCCAGGGAGATAGAGAAAAAAGCCAATCTCGGTGAAACGATGTACAATGATGTCTACCTGCAGACTGAAAACCAGCAGATTCTGTATCTGAACCATTACAATAGCCAGAACAGAACAGGCGAAGGGGTATTATTTCAGACTTTCAAGGATAACCAGATGAAAGAGGAGATCCGCGCAGAAAAGATCATCTGGGGAGGAAACGGCTGGATATTCTTTAAGGGAAGCCAGAGGATCTTCTCTGATTCCTCTTTATCTCCTGAAAAATATTTACCTTTTGAACGGACACTGAGGTTTGATCTAAAGATTAAACCTGAGGTCTTAACCCGGGAGCAGAAATTGCCTGAAGAGATGAGCTACCAGGAGCTTAAAAACTATGTCCTGCTCAAGCAGAAAACCGGGCAGGACGTCGCCGCAGAAAAAACCGATCTTTATTTGAAAATCTCTTTCCCTTTAGCCAATCTGGTCATAGTCCTTTTCGGCTGCACCCTGGCAACCAGCCCCAGGAGATCAGGATTGGCTTTGAGCTTTGCCTTCAGCCTGGCGATATGTTTTGTCTATTATACTTTTTTAAGGATCGGACAGTCCTTTGGCTACTCCCATAAATTTTCACCTCTTTTAGCCGCCTGGATCTCCAACCTGGTCTTCGGAATTGTAGGATTGGTGCTTTTGTTCAAAGCGAAGAAGTAGTCGCAAAAAATGTAGGGACAGAACAGTGTTCTGTCCCTACAGAAAAAAACTATTGAACCCAAAAGGGTTGACTAATCTTTTGCAAAGGCATCTTTCAAAAGTCTGCTCTGTCTTTCAAAAGCTTTGCGCGGATCAGGTGGGGATTTCATCAAGGAGATCTCTTGGGTCAAAAGGCGGGCAACGTGCATAGTGTGAGTCTTCATGTTTTTCACTTGCCTTTGATACAAAGGGTGATCGCGGTTAACAAAAATGGTGACCCCCTCAGTCATGCATTCTGGTCCATCTGGTCCAAAGTGATCCAGACAGCAAGTGATGCCGGTCTTTCCCATCTTTAACCTTTGCACAACAGCATTTGGTGTGAGCTGGGAAACCATCGGTTTTTTCTCTTCCTTTTTCCTTGTTCCTTTTTCCTTTTTTGATTTTTCGCCAATGGTCTCTTCTTTAGCTTTTCCTTTTTTCTTGACCATTCCAGCCTCTCCCAGTCCTCCGGCCTCAAAAGCAACCGGCAGGATTCCCTCCGGTGCGAACTCAGGATTTTGGGCTAAGGCATCCTGAACTCTATGCAGAGCTTCTCTTAAAGCCCTTCTGGTTGACCTGTTGTCTCTTTCTTCTTTCAATCTTCCTAATTGTTTTTTAACGCTCTCCATCACCTCGTAGAAGGCTTTATATTCTTCCGAATCCAGAATGAAATTAGTCCGCGAGCTGGAGATTGGCAGGAAGTCAGCGTCAACCTCCCCTCTAATTCGAGCGATATCTTTGCCCCAAGATTCCATCCCGAAAAACTCTCTTTTGATGGTAACCTGTTTGACCTTGCATTCTATTCCCAGTTCCTCGGGGGTCGCTTTAGCTTCTGGCAAAATAATTATCTCTCCGTGTACTGGTCCGAATTTGGTCCCTTCCAAAAATGGAACTCGCCTGCCTGGGGTATACCTGGCTCTGACTCTCATGCCATTCAGATAAACTTTAAATTGTGGATCCCGAATGGGACAGCTTTCCACAATTCTCTGTTCCACCAGATTGGGATCAAATCGTTTTCTCAGTTTTGATAAAATCACCGTGGTTCCATCCCCCCGCTCGGGATCATAGGGTGGTGTCTCTAAAGGTAGTTGCCAGCTATCGCCACTTTTTTCCCAGTCTTTTTTATCAAAGGTAACTTTAGCCGCAAAACCTTGACATTGAGTATGAACTTCAAAAACATCGCAGGCGGAAAGGGTGGCAAATTTACCTATGCCAAACTGGCCGATTCGATCTCTTCCCAGTTTAGGAGATCTGGTGTGTAATTTCTTTTCTGGTGAACCGATGTTAAAATACTGCTTCAATCCTTCAAGGTCCATTCCCGTTCCATTGTCCTCAACCGCGATGGCATCCGGAGTTAAGGCGATCTTGACCTCGGTGGCATCCGCATCATAGGTATTGTTAACCAGCTCTCGAATTAACTCGATGCTCTCAGTATAAAGCTTTTCTCCGATGGTAATGATATGAGCTTTGTCAACGGTAATGGGCAAGGTTTTCATTTGGTCACCTTCGGTTTAAATTATAATAAGATAAAATTCTGGTGTCAATAAAAAAACGCCCGACGTCCCGCTAAAACGGGGCCGGGCGTTACGGATGCCAAAACCGGTATACCCATCTTGCCCACAAGATGGGTTTTAGCGTAGCGTTGCCACTCCTGTGGCAACGGTGAATACCAAACCGGTATCCCCACCTTGCCCACAAGGTGGGGTGATCAAATGTAGAGGAAGGCCTCAAGGTCTTGAGACTTCAGCCTTCCATTTTTTGGAGTGCATCCCGCCTTGGCGGGGTGCATGCATCCATATGGATGCACTCCATAATGGAGGTCTGATCCCGCCAAAGGCGGGACCGCTACATTCTTTTCTTACCCAAAAAGAACTAATTTCCAAAAAAGAGACGCATGCAATGCGTCTCTACTTCAACTCTAAGTTGGTTCGGGAATAGGATTTCCCGAACCAATCTAATTACTTGCGGGAATTCCAATTCCCGCACGAACAAGAGACGCATGGCTATGTGTCTTTACAATGAATGTAGGGGCGAACCCCCGTGTTCGCCCAAATTAAAAGGGCAGGCACGGGGGCCTGCCCCTACAAAAAAATCGCCCGACACAAAGGTCGGGCGTTACGGATTTTTTTAATCCCTTGAACTATTGAACCATTAAACTTTTATTTTAAGTTCCCATTTCCCAGGAAGCCAGATACTTTTTCTGTTCCGGGGTCAATTTATCTATTTTAATCCCCATCGACTGTAATTTTAACCGGGCGATCTCGGAATCGATTTTTTCCGGCACCACGTAGACTTTCCTCTGTAGAGTCTTTCCTGACTTGACCAGGTATTCAACTGAAAGCGCCTGGTTGGCAAAGCTCATATCCATAACCACAGCCGGATGTCCTTCAGCAGCAGAGAGATTAATCAGTCTTCCTTCGGCTAAAAGATTTATCTTTTTTCCATTTTTCAAAGTATATTCATCCACAAACTCCCTGACTTTTCTTTTCCCCTTGGACATCTTCTTTAAGCCCGGAATATCTATCTCCACGTTGAAATGCCCGGAATTGCAGATCACGGCATTATCTTTCATTATCCTGAAATGTTCCGGGCGGAGAACGTTGATGTCTCCGGTCAGGGTGCAGAAGACATCTCCGATCTTAGCTGCTTCTGACATAGGCATAACTCTGAAACCATCCATCGTGGCTTCTATTGCCTTCAAATAATCGACTTCGGTCACGATCACGTCTGCACCCATCCCCTTGGCTCTAAGGGCAAAACCTCTTCCACACCAGCCATAACCTGCCACCACTACTTTGGAGCCGGCTAATAGGAAATTGGTTGCCCTTATGATTCCGTCTATGGTGGACTGGCCTGTCCCGTACCGGTTATCGAAAAAATATTTGGTTTTGGAATCGTTCACAGCTATGATGGGATACTTTAAAACTCCATCTCTCTGCATACTTCTCAGGCGAAGGACTCCGGTTGTGGTCTCCTCTGTTCCTCCGATGACATTTTTTATCAGGTCTTTCCTTTTTGACTGCAGGGTGGAGACTAAATCTGCGCCATCATCCATAGTCATATCCGGCTTTATATCCAGGGCTGAGTTGATATGTTGGTAATACACCCTATTATTTTCACCCTTGATTGAGAAAGTCGGTATCTTGAAATCCTGAACCAGGGAGGAGGCAACATCATCCTGTGTCGATAAAGGGTTGGAGGCACACAAAACCACCTCAGCTCCACCTGCTTTTAAAGTATCCATCAGATTGGCAGTTTCCGTGGTAACGTGCAAGCAGGCTGAGATTTTAAATCCTCGCAGGGGCTTTTCCTTTCTGAACCTTTCCCGGATCATCCTTAAAACCGGCATATTTTTCTCCGCCCACTCGATCCTTAATCTGCCTTGTTTTGACAATTTCAAATCTTTGACGTCATATTTCATTTTTGCTCCTTTGTTTTAAGTAGATAGTAGGTAGTAGACAGCATATAGGGCACATTCTCCACCCTATCTTTTTTCCCCTGTCTACTGTATACTGTCTACTTTTTTCCCTTTTGAGCGTTTAAGCATCTTTTTTTAAATCTTCTATCTTATCTAATCTTTCCCACGTGAACTCAGGTTCGGTTCTGCCGAAATGTCCGTAAGCCGCGGTTTTCAGATAGATGGGTCTTCTTAAGTCCAGCATCTCGATCATTCCCTTGGGTGTAAGTTGAAAATGCTTCTTGATCAAGCTGACCAGACGGGAGTTGGGAATTTTGGCAGTTCCATAAGTATCAGCCATAACCGATACCGGCTCAGGCACGCCTATGGCATAAGCGAGCTGAACTGCACATTTCTGAGCCAAGCCTGCGGCCACGATATTTTTGGCAATATACCTTGCCATATAGGAAGCAGATCGGTCCACTTTGGTAGGATCCTTGCCGGAAAAAGCGCCTCCACCGTGTGGAGCCATTCCACCATACGTGTCCACGATGATTTTACGACCGGTCATGCCAGTATCTGATTGGGGACCTCCGATGACGAACTTTCCGGTCGGGTTGACCAGGTACTTGGTCTTCCCATCGGCCAAATTCCCTATGACCGGCTTCACTATGTTCTCGATAATCTCCTGCCTGGCTTTCTCCGTAATCTTCTTACCGGTCTTATCAAGGATATCTTCAGTATGCTGGGAAGATAAAACCACACAATCGACCCGATGTGGAGCGTTATTTTTGTATTCCACTGTGACCTGAGACTTGCCGTCCGGACCCAGATAATTTAAAATCCTCTTTTTTCTGACCTCAGCCTGCCTCCGGCAAAGCTTATGGGCTAAAGAGATCGACATCGGCATAAGCTCAGGTGTCTCATCGCAGGCATAACCGACCATGAATCCCTGATCCCCTGCTCCACCTACATCTACGCCCTGTGCGATGTCAGGAGATTGAGACCCTATGGCATTAAGAACTGCGCAGGTCTCGTAGTTGAAACCATATTTAGAATGAGTATATCCGATGTCCTTGATCAGATTTCTGGTCAATCCGGCGATATCCACATAACCGGTGGTGGTGATTTCACCCCCGACTATGACCAATCCCACAGTGATGAAGGTCTCACAGGCAACCCTTCCAGTTGGGTCCTGCCTTATCACCTCATCTAAGACTGCGTCCGAGATCTGGTCGCACACCTTATCCGGATGCCCCTCAGTAACCGATTCCGAGGTAAAGAAATAATCTTTCTTCTCCATCTTCAATCCTTTCTTTTTTTATCTTTTCCCTGCCTACTGTTTGCTGTTTGCTGTCCACTGTCTACTTTTCTTAATCCAGTCCTACTTCTGACGAATCTCCCACATACAGTTTCTGAAACTTCCCCAGTACCCGTGAGTTATTTCCAACTAAAGAAGAATCTAACAAACAGTGACAGACTTCAGATTTCTCTCCTACAATAGAATTTTTTATGAAAGAATTGCGAATGATCGCACATTCTCCAATCGAGACGTAAGGACCTATAACTGATTTCTCTATAAGGTAGTTTTTCGGTAAGTAAACCGGTGGAATAATCACGCTTCCATTTACGTCTCTTGATTTTTTAATCTTAGAAAGAAGGTGCCGGTTGGTCTCCAAAAGTGTTTCTGGTTTTCCGCAGTCGAACCAGCCATCCACATCGAAAGTGCGGAATCTCACACCTTTATCGATCATAAGCTGCAGGGCATCAGTAAGCTGATATTCTCCCTTGGTGCGTATCCCCTCGTTAATGATCTCCCCCAGTGCCTTTTTCAACAGGTCCCCGCTCCTGAAGTAATAGACCCCTACTAAAGCTTTTTTGCTGGTTGGACGGTCCGGCTTTTCGATTAATCTTGAAGCATATCCGTTCTTGAGTTCCACTATACCGAATCTTTTCGGGTCGTCTACCTCTTTTATACCTAAGGCATCGTGGTTTTCTTTTGTGACCTGTTTGAGGTTCATCTCGAAAACTGTATCCCCTAAGATAATCAAAAGAGGCTCACCCCTTTTCACGGATCTGGTGGCTAAATAAACTGCATAGCCCAGTCCTTTTAACTCTTTTTGCTTTATGAAAGATGATTTGAACTTGTAGTTTTTCCGCACATAATCTATGATCTTTTCGCCCATAAACCCGATCACGAAGATCACCTCGTCTATCTTTAACCCTTTCAAGCCATCCAAGACGTGCCCTAAGATCGGTTTGCCTGCCACGTGCAGCAAAACTTTGGGCGCAGTATGGGTAAGGGGTCTCAGCCTGGAGCCTATTCCGGCTACTGGAATTATGACCTTCATAGTCTTCTAAAATAATCTTTATTTAATAATATGCAACCAATTTGTCAAAAGAAATTGCGCCCTGCCGATTAAAAGCGAGACCCTTGCCATAACCGTATATCCAAACGAGGCGCCAAATGAGATCATTATAAACCAGATTCCGAGTTTCGCTACCGCGCCTAAGGCACCTTTATGCTCCTTGGAAAAGTAGAAGTAAATCAGGGTGGAGATGACCCCCAGCACCATCACTAACCCGGACAAAGAGACTACGTTTACGAACGTACTCCTGGTCTGAGGCAGGATCAGCCCGTGAAGCTGTCTGATCAGGGAGATACCAGCAGTATTCCCCACCACAAAGGCTAAGGAAAACCTGGAAAGCCAGGAGACCTTTGAAAAAAACCGGGTGAACATTAAAAGGCCTAAAATTCCAGGGATGATCAGAAGATACTGTCTCTCGTTGAACAGCGGAGTCCAGAGCTGCTGTTTGATGACCGAATGCCAGATCAGACCGACATAATAGCCGGCTGAGATTCCGGCGAAAACATGCTCTGCCAGCTTGTAGAAAGGGTTATCCTTGTACAGAAAGCTGTAAAGGGACAAGGTAAAGAAAGCAGCCAGAGTTGTCCCAAAGAATTCCCAACTCATTTTGAAGCCTCTTTTTTCCTGGTGGCAAAATATCCTAAGTTTCCTAAGACCACAAAAAATATTATTGCAAAATGAATGATCGACTGGGAGTCCATCCCGCGCATGGCTCTGCCCAGGTTTGAGGTAAGCTTCTCGTATTCGGCTGCCCCTTTCATCCCTCCTAAAAGACCCACCAGCTGCTTGGTCTGCAGAAAAGAATAACACTTGGGTGCCATCACTGCGGTAACCCCTGCCCCCATCGGGGTTCCGAACTGGGCATTGACTAAGGAGACCCAGTAATCCACAGTGGCATTGTCAGAGACTATAAAGATAAAATCTACATCTTTGTAGTTTTTTACCCTCTGCATCAAGGGCAAGGTCTCCAACTTGTTGCCATAAGCATCAGATGGGAAAATATCAGCAATCCTCCTGCCCATACCTAACATCACCGCCTGATATCCATACTTATAACCTAAGTTGACGTAATCTACTCCATATTTTTTATCATATTCCCTGGCTACATTTTTAACCACGTTCTCCATCACCGAAAGTGCTCCTAAAGGAATAGTGGTTACAGTTACGACCTTAACATTTTTCCTGAAAAGCTGTCTTAAAACCGCATAGGACATCGGCTCAGTTTCAGGCAGAGTAGAAGGATAGTAGTCGAAAGTCAAAAGGACAACCGAGCCCTCCTTCAGGCTTTCTACTTTATTATATAAGTCCAAAGAAGGCTGGGTAACCCCCAAGGGCAAGCCCAGAGGGAAAATAAGAGGCAAAATTACCGCCACGCCGATCAAAAGGAAGATATACCTTCGATCCAGTGCCTTAAGAGAAGAGAATATTTTTAAAAAGGAGTTCATCTTTTAGACCCGACTCGTCAAGCAGTCCCCAAGGGGACATGCTTGACCTACAAATCTTCTTTCCCTGTCTACTACCTACTTATCAACCCTGAAGGTTTACACTCCAGGATTAATTTTCCTTTTTGAAACTTTCTACTGCCTTTTCCAGGTTTGGATAAATCTCGAATATCTGACCCAGATGGGTTACCTCCACTATTTTTTTCACCTCCAGCCCTGGATTGGCTAACTTTATCCTGCCTCCTTTTTGCCTTAATTTCTGGCTATATTCCAGGAGCACAGAGATGAAGGCAGAGTATATCAGCTCGGTCCTGGAAAAATCCATTATGACTCTGTAATTGCCCGCAGCATACGCCTCGGCAAATTTATCTTCTAATTCCTTGATATCATCCCCGGTCAGGAACTTCTCCTGGGGCTCAATCACCAGGATATCTTCGATCCTATAGCTTTTTACTTTCATTTTTCTCCATCTAACTTGAATTATTTTTTTTTGCTAGGGCTCGGAAAAATCAGGAGGCTCTGTCGGGCAAGGGTGTCCGAAACCTACGAGAAACTTAACCATTGAACCCGTAGGCGGGGCTCCCAGCCCCACAATAAAAGCTCTGTTGAACTCTCCCGACATTATCAATTTCTTAACCGAGTAGGTCAAACATGTCCAGAGGACTGGTTGACTATTTTTTATCTATCTGTCAAGCAGCCCGCCTTTGGCAGACATGCTTGACCTACGGATCTTATTGAGGTAAACCTGAAGGTTTACACTCCATCTATCCCATATAAGTTCTCTCGATGCCTAAAAGAATCCTTAAAGACATCGCAGCCGCACCCAGGGCTGCGCCGATGATGATTCCCCTTTGCACAGCCAAATTGGGATAAGCCATAATCCAGTCCGCATAGGTGGGAAGCTTATCCCATAGAGCTTGTCCCAAAGGAGTTCTGCCTAACATTACTATGATTGCCGTAATAAGCAAGATAGTAGCTTCCAGGGTTCTTGCCCTGAAAGCCCGATAAGCTGCGGAGGCGATGAAAAAAGCCAAAATCGAAAACATAGTCGACATCATAGGAGACTGGATATTTTGAAAAAGCCAGTCAAAGGGGGTCTTTTCCTGTATCCCCCAGATGATGCCGCAGATAGACATACCAAGTACAAACAAGACCAGAACGAGCTTGAAAATCCAATCCTTTCCTTTTTCCTGGATAACTTTCAAATTCACTTTGAGGATACTGACTATCCCTAAGAGCAGGCTAATCCCTCCCACGATAGTGACCCAGGTTAAAAGATTCTGGCTGAAATTCACTATCCCGGAGTTGGCGCTGAAAAAAGCTAATATCATGATGAAACCGGACAAGAATGCTATGGCAGTATTGATTTGTGTTCTCATAATTTCAATGCTCTATGAAAAGTTTATAAAAGAAACCACCACCGATATTCAGGGTTTCAAAAATTACCCCTAAAAAGATACATATTACCAGGAGAATCTTCATCCAGTCCTGACCCTTCAAGCTCCCCAACATCAGAGGCTCCTTGGAAAGATAAGAGCTGGCTGCAAAAAGCTCCTCACCCATCAGGGTATAGTCGCAGGCCGCTATGAAGAAAGGGAGTTGTTCCGGATTAGCAGTTCCAGCTATCTGGATGGCTCCGCTCGCCTGTCCTTCCTCAGCCAGAAGCAGAGATTCAGCATAAAAGGCGCCCATATACACGTTGGTGGCTGGCTTATCCCGGTGCATAATCCCGTGAACAGCAGCCACAAAGGCGAACTGCTCTCCAGCCACATACTGTGCCATCTCCGGATCATAATCATCCCCCTTGCCTGCATCTAAATAAGCCCCCTTGACCGATTCCTGAGCAGCTGCCAAGACCAGGGGATAACGCACTGGAACTGAAAGAGGAGTATTATACTGAGCAGTTATCTTAGCCACCCGGCTCAAAATCGAAAGCCCGGCAATGGTCTGAATCTCATCTAACTCATCTATCCCAGGGATAAAAAGGACTGGTCTTCCCATCTCCGTAGCCCTGCCAACTCCCTCCTCTATTGCTTCTAATCCATTAATCTTGCGGATAAAAAACTTCTTACCCTTTCTGGTACTGCGGATATATAAAAGCACAGCCGCGCAAAAGATGATAAACAAAACCAGGATATTTATCCTGTCCATTCTGAATACAGAAGTGCTCTCAGAAGCAAAGGCAAGCTTGAAACTGGCAGAGGAGAATGCAATTGCAGTAAGGAGTGAAAGGACAATTCTTCTTCTCATTTTTTAGAAGCTAATTCCTTTTTGAGATAGTCAATAACCTCAACTGGTGTAGGATCAACTTGATTGAGGATAGCTAAGTAAAAGCTGGTAAAATCCCCTAACTGGATCAAGGAGAAAATCCGGGATAAAAGACTTTGTCCCCGGCTTTCTATTTCAATTATTTTCACCTTCTTCTTCTGAATTATATTTTTGACTATCCGCATCCTGACTTTGATTCGGGGATGGTCCTCTTCATCTTTTAAAACAATCACCCGTAACTTATCCCTGATCTGGTCTAAAACCTCCCAGCCCACCAACTCGTTATGGTTGAACTCGGGGAAATAGTTATTGTAAGCCAAAATCTTTGAGTTCTCGCCAAACTGCCCCTTCCACCTGTACCCAACGGCATCAACATAATCCACTGAGGTATAAATTATGGGGAGTTTTCCATACAGGTTTGCGGCTAAGCTCTTAGCTGGGTTCTGGCTTTTCTTTTTATCCAGTGCATATTCTGCTCTTTTTTCCTCAAGGAATTTAGAGGTTTTCTCAAGCTCCTCTATCTTATCCTGAATCAATCCTAATCGAGAAAGAGCAATAAGGATCGGCGTAAAAGAATAACCCAAAGCCGCTCTGGGAGGAAAACCCTTGGGTATGAGTACGAAGGGGAATCGGTCCTTGTTACATTCCTGAAAAAGAGTCCCTCCTGAGGTGATGGCGATGATTTTGGCTTTTCTTCTTTTTGCTTCCCGAAAAGCTGAAAGGGTCTCCTCGGTCTCACCTGAATAGCTGGAGACAAAGACTAAGGATTTATCATTTACGTATTCCGGCAGAAGATAATTCCTGCAAACTGTAAAAGGAACTTTAAGTTCATAAGTTAGGTAAGATCGGGCTAAATCCCCACCGATAGCAGAGCCCCCCATTCCGGTAAGGATAATGTTCTGCGGAGTGAAGTTAGGCAATTTCAAATCAGCGATGAACCCGAGATGAGCACCTTCAGTTAATTGCTGGGGGAAATTATAGATTAAATCGTACATCCCTTTTGCATCCACTTTTTTTATGCCTTTGACATTGTCTAAATCCGGTTTTATGTTCATCTTTTAAGTCCTCGCAGAATTTTCGTGGCTGAATTTTCTTTGATAGTCTTCATCCAGGAATCTTTCTATGTCCTTAGAATCATTAAGCTTCATTGCTTGCTCAACCAGATTTCTGGCTTCTTCAAATTCAATCGAACGGATGATTTTCTTGATCTGGGGTATGGCTAAAGGAGAAGTGGAAAGCTCGTCTATCCCCAGTCCTATTAAAAAAGCCGTTGCCTTGGGGTCATTTGCCATCTCTCCGCACATCCCTACCCAGATATTATTCTTATGCCCGTCTTCTATGGTCTTTTTTATCAGTTTCAAAATCGAAGGATGAAAACTCTGATAAAGATGCGCGATCCTCTCGTTGGTCCGGTCAACTGCCAGGGTATACTGGATCAAATCATTGGTCCCGATGCTGAAAAAATCGCAATGCTGGGCTAAAGAATCTGCTTCTAAAGCCGCAGATGGTATCTCGATCATAATCCCGAGTTTGATTTTCTCATCAAAGGGAACTTTCTTCTCTCTTAGCTCCGATTTGACCTCTTCTAAAAGCTCTTTTGACTTTAAAAGCTCTTCTAACCCGGAGATCATAGGAAGCATAATCCTTAAGTTTCCTAACGAGCTGGCTTTGAGAATAGCCCGGAGCTGGATTTTAAAGAAATCCGGAAGATCAAGGCAGGCCCGGATCGCTCTCCAGCCCAGAAAGGGATTTGCCTCATAAACTCTTTCTGCATCTTGAGCGAATTTATCTCCTCCCATGTCGAAAGTCCGGATGATTGCATTCTGTGGATGGACTTTGCGGGCAAGAGAAGAATATGCCTGATACTGCTCTTCCTCCCCGGGAAGATCTGAAGTGACTAAATAAAGATATTCTGTCCGGAAAAGTCCTATACCCTGCGCCCCGTTTTCTATGGCAGTGTCCACATCTGAAAGGAGCTCAATATTGGCAGAGAGCTCTATTTTCCTTTTATCTTTGGTTTCTGCAAGAAGGCTGGTCAGCTCAGCTAAGCTTCTCTTCCTTTCCAGAAGCTTTTCCCTTTTTGCTTCATAGCTCTTTAAGGTAAGCTCATCTGGTGAAAGAATTATCTCCCCTTCTTCCCCATCCAGAATCAACATCTCCCCGCCCTTCAGGCTGTAGAAAAAAGTTTTTAGTCCGACCACAGCCGGAAAACCCAAGGACTTAGCTAAGAGCGCCACATGAGAGGTTTTACCGCCGGTATCTGTGGCAAAACCGAGCACATTCCCCTTTTTCATCTGCACAACATCTCCCGGAGCAAGGGAATGGGCGACGATTATCCCCGGGGTCTCTAAAGGCTCGATGGTATGCTGTTTTCTACCTAAAAGCCGGTTTAGTACCCGGTTTGAAACCGCAGAGATGTCAGCCACCCTTTCTTTTAAATATTCATCCCTGGACAAGGAGATGGTCTGAATGGTTTTCTGAACAACCCGGTTGTATATGAATTCGGCATTCTTTTTCTCCTCCCTGATCCCGGTAAACACCTGCTGGTTGATAAATTCATCTTCGAGGATCAGAAGATAAGCTTCAAAAAGCTTGGCATGCTCAGGTCCTAACTTTTTAGCTATACTATCCTTCAGCTTGGAAATCTCAATTTTCGCCTCGTTCAGCGCTTTATTAAAGCGCAGGATCTCATTTTCGACCTGATCCGAAGACAGGTCTTCCTCTTTGATCCTGATCTCCTCCCGGTCCAGGCGATATACCCTGCCAATTGCTATCCCGGGAGAGGCAGAAATCCCAAGCCAGATTCTATTTTTTTTCTGATTCTTCATTTTAGAGTTTATCTTTACATTCCTTTCAGGTTTATTATTTTTTGCTGATGCTGCTCAGTCCTCGCCAAACTTCTCCAGGAAAAGCTTGGCTATCTCCTCCACTGCCTGGGCTTCATCTTCGCCCCAGGCTTTTATGGTTATGAAACTCCCCATCTCCGCCGCTAACATCATCACACTCATAATGCTTTTGGCATTCAGCTCGTATTCATCCTTTACCAGCCTGATCTCCGACTGGAACCGGCTGGCTTTCTGCACTAAAAGAGCGGCCGGGCGAGCATGCAGCCCTAAGCGGTTTATTACCTGGATTTTCTTTTCCGTCAACTTGAAATCCTTTAAACCCGTATGAAATTCTTGCCTGAAAGCTGTTTAACAGCTCCTTTTAGCTCTAAGTTAAGCAAAAGCGACAGTGCCTGGGGGGTTGTAAGCTGGCTTTCCCTGGCAATCAGGTCTATGTGAGCTGGTTCAGTGGAAAGGAGCTGGTAAACTTTTTGTTCCTGCTCAGAAAGTGAAAAACCTATGTCCTTCTTAGGTTCTTCTGTTTCATTGGAAAAAACATTCTTCAGCTCCTCTAAGATGTCCTCAGCCCGGGTCACCAGAGTAGCTCCATTTTTGATCAGCCAGTTGGTCCCCTGGCTCCCCTTGGAGCTTATGTTGCCTGGAATAGCGAAGACCTCCCTACCTTGCTCTAAGGCAAGCTGAGCCGTGAGAAGCGCCCCGCTTTTTATTCCGGCTTCGATGATTATCACCCCAAGGGAGAGACCGCTTATCAGCCTGTTCCTCTTAGGAAAGTTGTTCCCTTCCGGCTCTGTGCCTAATAGAAACTCTGAGATTAAAGCGCCGTTTTTCTCAATCCTCTCAGCTAATTTCTTGTTCTCTGGCGGATAAATAACATCCAGCCCGGACCCAAAAACTGCAACTGTCCTTCCTTTTGACTCCAGGGCAAAGTGATGCGAGGTCGAATCGACTCCCCGGGCAAACCCGCTGACTATGGTTATTCCTTTTTCTGCTAATTCACGGGTGATCTTTTCAGCGATGAGCTTGCCGTAAGATGACGGCAGTCTGGTCCCCACAATGGCTAAAGCTTTAGAATCTTCATTTTTAATCTCCCCCTTTACGAAAAGGAAAGGAGGAGGGTCATAGATATTTTTCAGGCCAGGAGGATATTCAGCACACTTAAAAGTGATGAATCTGATCCCGTCTTTTCCCACTCTTAGGCTTTGCTTTTCAGCCTCTTCCCAGGAGCTGAAGGTTTTTATGTTCTGAGCAGTCATCTCACCAATGTCCGGTATCTGCTTAAGCTCCCTTAACCCGGCTGAAAACACTTGCCTGGGTGAGCCAAAATGATTTAAAAGCGAGACAAACCTTTTTGGTCCAACTCCCGGGACTAAAGATAACCCGATCCAATCCCTTATCTCAGAAACCTCCAAATCCTAACTCCTCTCCTCTTTATGGCTTTTAGCTACCAGCTCCCTGCTGCAAGCTACGAGCTTTTTAGAATGCTCCAATCTTTACCTCTCCCTTTTCCTGCAGCCTACCTTTTTCCAGTTCCCGGCTGATGATATTTAAAAGCTCTTTAATCCCGACCCCTGTCAGGGCTGAGATCTTTACGCTTGGCAGATCCAGGTTAACTTTAATTTTTTTCTTCTCCTTATCAGGCAAAAGATCGATTTTGTTTAAAGCTAAAATCGCAGGTTTCTCAAGAAGCGAAAGATCATACAATTTGAGTTCCTGTTTGAGCCTATTATATTCCAGAGGTATGTCAGGCACAGTCACATCTAATAGAAAAACCAGTATCTTAGTCCTTTGTATATGTCTTAGGAAATCAAGCCCTAACCCTTTTCCCTTATGGGCACCCTCGATCAGCCCCGGAATATCGGCTAAAATGAAATTTTTGCCGCTTTTTAACCTGACCACTCCTAAGTTCGGCCTGAGGGTGGTAAATGGGTATGGACCTATTTTGGGTCTGGCATCTGAAATCCTGGCCAAAAGTGTGGATTTGCCTGCATTAGGCGGTCCAACAATCCCCACGTCTGCCAAGAGCTTCAACTCCAGGATTATTTTTCTTGTTTCACCTTTTTCACCCGGCTGGGCAAATCGGGGCGCCTGGTTAGTGGAGGACTTAAAATGCGCATTCCCTTTTCCTCCTCTCCCACCCTTGGCTGCTATGAATAAGTCCTCAGGGGAGACCAGATCACCTAACACCTCTCCTGATTCTTTATCCTTCACCATTGTGCCAGGAGGAATTTTCACCACCAGATCTTTACCGCCTTCTCCTGTTCTATCTTTACCTTCGCCATGTTTGCCATTTTCTGCTTTGTAAATTCTCTTATAATGAAAATCCAGCAAGGTGGAAAGGTCTGGATCCACTTTTAGAATCAGATCTCCTCCCTTTCCTCCGTCGCCTCCATTGGGACCTCCTTTGGGAAGATATTTCTCCCTTCTGAAGCTGATGCATCCATTCCCACCTTTACCTCCCCATACTTCTATCTCTGCATAATCTACGAACATGATTCTTCTATTTCTTTCCCTCGATCAGCTGAATTAAAACATCTCTCAATCTGCTCTTCTCAATATCTTTTCTCAACTTACCATCGGTAGCTACGGATATTTCCCCGGTCTCCTCAGATACGATCACAGCTAAAGCATCAGAATCCTCAGTCACCCCGATTCCAGCTTTATGTCTCATCCCGTACAGGTCAGCATATTCTCTTTTCTGAGTTAAAGGCAGGGTGCAGGCGGCTGCTACCACCGTTTCTCCTCTGACGATCACAGCTCCATCATGCAGAGGAGTGTAAGGCGTGAATAGGGTCAGAAGCAGTTCACTGGAAAGCTGGGCATTCAAAGCTTTCCCGGTCTCTATGAAATTCTTCAGCCCGGTTTCCCTTTCCAGGACAATCAAAGCTCCGTATCTAAGCTCCGAAAGCTTTATCAATCCCTTGACCAGCTCATCTAAGACCTTCTGCTTTTCAAATCGGATGAAAAGACGAAAGGGACGGCTTTGCCCGAATTCAGCCAAAGCTTTTCTCACTTCTGGCTGGAATACGATTACCAGAACAATTACCCCGACAGTGGCTATATTGGTTATCAGCCATTTCAACCCTTCTAATTGAAACCAAAACGCCACGAACGCGATCACGATCAGAGCAAAGATTCCAAACAAAATCTGGATTGACCTGGTTCCTTTGACCAGGATCAGAAAACGGTAGAAAAGAAATGCCACAATCGCCACATCGATTAAGTCGACTATGCCGAATTTCAAAAACCCTACGTGAAAGAGTGTCATCTTTTGCTAACCTGACGTTAAGATTGCATCCACTAATTTTGCCACCCTTTTGCTTTCTTTGACATTATGCACTCTTAAGATATTTGCGTCGTTCATTATGGCAGCTGCCATCGAGGCTAAACTACCCTCTAACCTCTCTTCAGTCGGCAGATTTAATATTTTTCCGATAAACGACTTACGCGAAACTCCAACCATAAGTGGTCTGCCTAACTCTGTGAACTCATTAAGATTTTTCAATATCCTTAAGTTATCTTCCGGGGTTTTACCAAACCCTATTCCGGGATCGATAATTATTTTGTCTTCATCGATACCGGCTTCTTTGGCAATTTTTATAGATTCTATTAGATATGTTTTAATCTCTTCAATCAGGTTATCATAATGAGGATTCTCCTGCATATTCTTCGGTGTTCCCTTAATATGCATTAAGACTACCGGAACATCGTATTTAGCTATGACTTTCTTCATCTCAGGATCATACCTCAACCCGCTTATGTCGTTGACCATTGAAGCCCCGGAGTCCAAAGCCTCCTTTGCTACTCTGGATTTATAGGTGTCTATCGAGATCGGGACCTGAATCATTTTAGTTAATTCCTCAATCACCGGTATAACTCTGCGCAGTTCTTCCTCGATAGTTACGGGTTCTGAACCCGGTCTGGTAGATTCACCGCCTATATCGATTATATCCGCACCTTCTTCTGCTAATTTGAGCCCCTGTTTTACTGCCTCCTCCGGCTTGAAAAACTTTCCTCCATCTGAAAATGAATCCGGGGTAACATTCAGCACACCCATAAGATGTGTGCGAGAGGAAAGATCAAGTACTCTCTGTCCAATTTCCAGTAAGTATCCTTTCTTCTGATTGAGCTCTTTTAGTCCTTGTCCTTTAAGGTTCATATTTCCCCTGATAAAACGAGTGTATAAGGACGGCTACATTCCCCTTTGAAGATTTCTGTCACCCTTTTTAAGAAGGATCTTCTCTACCTTTTTCAGGTTCATCCTTACTTTTATTTTGATTCCTTTTTATCTTCTACTTTGCTTTTCTGGTCACTGTTTTTATTCTCAAGTTTCTCCCCCCTTAGAATCCGGTCTATCTCCTCTCCATCCAGAATCTCCTTCTCTAAAAGAGCCTCAGCTAAAAGATGAAGCTTATCTAAGTTGCCGCTTAAAAGATCGAAGGCTTTTTTCTCCGCTTCTTCGACAATCCTTTTTACCTCCTCGTCGATCTCCTGAGCAGTCATTTCGCTGTAATCCCTGTGTTTGGCTATCTCCCGTCCTAAAAAGATCTCCTCTTCTTTTTTCCCGAAGGTCAAAGGACCTAACTTGTCGCTCATCCCCCATTCGCATACCATCTTTCTGGCAAGCTCAGTAGCTCTCTCGATATCATTCCCCGCTCCAGTGGTCAGCTCATTGAAGACTAACCTCTCTGCAACCCTGCCGCCTAAAAGGTGCACCAGCTTGGTCTCCAGATACCCTTTGGAATGGGTATGCTTTTCATCTATGGGCAGATAATGGGTTAAACCCAGGGATAACCCCCTGGGGATTATGGTCATCTTGTGAACCGGATCAGAACCAGGGGTAAGTTTAGCCACCAGTGCATGCCCGGACTCATGATAAGCGGTAAGTTTTTTCTCCTCTTCATTTATTACCAGGCTTCTCCTCTCAGTTCCCATCATCACCTTATCCTTTGCCTCCTCAAAATCATCCATAGTAACCTTATCATGATTTTTTCTGGCAGCTAAAAGTGCTGCCTCATTCACCAGGTTAGCTAAGTCTGCTCCTGAAAGACCTGGAGTTCCTCTGGCTAAGATTGATAGATTTACATCCTCAGACATCTTTATTTTCCGGATATGAACTTTCAAGATGCCCTCTCTACCTTTTACGTCAGGAATATCTACTACCACCTGGCGGTCGAATCTGCCAGGTCTTAAAAGAGCCGGGTCTAAAACATCCGGGCGGTTAGTGGCTGCTAAGAGAATCACGCCCTCATTCGACTCAAAACCATCCATCTCCACCAAAAGCTGATTTAAGGTCTGTTCTCTCTCGTCATGCCCGCCGCCCAATCCTGCGCCTCTGTGACGGCCTACTGCATCTATTTCATCGATGAAGATTATACAGGGGGCATTTTTCTTTCCCTGGTCAAATAGGTCCCTGACCCTGGAGGCACCGACTCCCACGAACATCTCCACAAAATCTGACCCGCTCATACTGAAAAAAGGAACCCCGGCTTCTCCGGCAACTGCTCTGGCTAAAAGGGTCTTGCCCGTGCCGGGTGCCCCTAAAAGTAACACCCCTTTGGGGATTTTACCTCCTAATCTCTGGAATTTAGAAGGGTCTTTTAAAAACTCTATGACCTCCTGCAACTCCTGTTTAGCCTCGTCTGCTCCTGCTACATCGTTGAAGGTGACCTTAGGAGTATTCCCGGTCTGGAGTCTGGCACGGCTTTTGCCAAAAGAGAATATCCCTTTGGTGCCCCCTTGCATCTGCCTGAAAAGGATAAACCAGAGAAAACCCAAGAGCAGAAGATAAGGCAGTACCCCCAGGAGAAGCCCTGACCAGTTGAATTTGGGTGGTTCAGCTTTTATCTGCACCCCTTTTGCTACTAATTTCTGTAAAAGAGAAGGGTCATCAAAAGGGAGATGCAGTTTGTAATTCAGGTATGATCTGGTAACATTACCTTCTGTCTTTTTAATTGGCTTAACGAAATCGCCACTTATATCCTTCTCCACCATAAGAGCGGTTTTAACATTATTGGAATCAAGCTGCTCCAAAAACTCAGTATAGTTTATCTCGGCTTCTTTTTTAAAGCCGCGATTGTAATACTGGAAAAGGTACACCGAGATGATGATCAAAACCAGCCAGATCAGAAGAGTCCTTCCTGCTTTTCTCCAGGGGAATTCACCACCTGGTTTTTCACCTTCAGGGACTCTTTTCGATCTATTCTTCTTCTCAGGCTTAAACCTGTTGCCTCGATTCGAGTTTTCTTTTTTTCCATTCATATATTTCACCTTATCACCTTTATTTATTCTCAAAGCTCAAGCTTTCTTTGGGACAACTTCGCTCCTTCGACCCTGGCTATATAAGGCAGGTTACGGTATCTTTCGGCTAAGTCCAATCCGTAACCCACGACGAACTCGTTGGGTATTGCAAAACCTGCATATCTGATCGGGACCTCGACTTTTCTCCTCTCCTTACGGTCTAAAAGGGTAACTATCTCTATGCTTTTCGGACAACGCAGAAGCAAGTTTTTTTTTATGAAGTTCAGGGTTAAACCAGTATCCACGATATCCTCTATGATTATTACGTCTTTTCCCTCGATATTAACGTTTAGGTCCTTGATCAGTTTGACTGCCCCGCTGCCGACTATCTCCTGGCCATAGCTGGCAACTGCAATGAAATCGACCTGATGCGGGATTTTTATCTGCCTGACCAGATCAGCTAAGAAAATGAAGCTGCCCTTGAGTATCCCGATTAATATCGGCTCTTTACCCGCATAGTCCCTGGAGATTTTACTCCCTAACTCTCTTATCCGTTTGTCCAGCTCCCTTTTTGGGATGATTATCTTAATCCCTTTTCTTCTCATTCTCCAGTTTCTTTAGCTTCTATTTTTAAGATATTCTCTGTGGTTTTTCTCACTTTGAATTCATCTGCAATTCTATATCCCAAGACCCAGACTATCCAATCATTGGAGGTTAAAACCAGAACTCTTTCCTTTTCATAACGAGGAACTTTAAGGTCTGTCAGGAAATCTTTCAGACTTTTGGTCCCCTTCATTCCCAGAGGTCTGAACCGGTCCCCTGTCCTCGGATTTCTTAAGATGAACGGCGGTTTCAACTTATCCCAGTCGAGGGAGGCAGTCATCTCGTCTTTTGAATAAGGCTTTTCTTTCAGATTTTTCCTTTTGATTACCTCTGAATCTAACCTTATCCCGAATTTTCTGGACTCTACTATTCCCGGAAAAATCAACGGCTGATCTTTTTCCGTCTTTTTTACCTTATAGAAATTCAGATGCCTGGCAGAGATTTCAGCCAGAACATCTTTATTCAGGAAGACTCTTCTGCCTGCCTTCTTTTGCTGAGCTAAGCTCAGAACCCGCTCTACCAGATTGAAACTTGCCTTAAATCCACCTCCTCCTAACCGTTCGAAAACCAACCTGAGCATCTCTCTTTGTAAAAAAATATCATAACTAAATAACTTATCTAAATCAAGCGAAATCTTCTCCTTTTGAGCCTTTGCCACCTTTCCAAATTCCTTTAGAGTCTCTTTCTCGAGATAATCTTCCTGAGCAGTTAAAATAGAAGCAGTCCGGTTTAGTGTATCGATGATTTTCGGATTATAATTCCTTTTGAGATGAGGCAAAAGCTCCAATCTTATCCTGTTTCTCAGGTAATCCTGTCTTAAATTAGATGAATCGATTCGGAAATCAAGATTTTGTTCTTTGAGAAACTCCTCTATCTCCTCTCTTTTTATTTGCAGAAGTGGTCTGATGATCTTACCCCTTACAATCGACATTCCTGTCAGACCTAAAGCTCCTGTTCCTCTGATCAGGCGCATCAGCACGGTTTCTGCCTGGTCATCTGCATTATGTCCTAAGGCTATTTTGGTCGCTTTTAACCTTTGAGCTAACTTGTCCAAGTACTGATACCTGACTTCCCTGGCAGCTTCTTCGATAGAAAGCTTTTTCTTCCTGGCAATTTTTGCGACATCGAAAGACCTGGTATGAAAGTCTAATCTTAAATCCCGTGCCAAGCTTTTGACAAATCTCTCGTCCTTATCTGACTCTTCACCCCTGAGCTTATGATTTATAAGAGCAACAAAAAGTTTCAAATCATATTTTTCCTTTATCTGATATAAAAGATAAAGCAGCGCCACAGAATCCGGACCTCCGGAACAGGCAACAATTACCCTATCCCCCTTTTGTAGCATATTAAAACGCCCGATTGTCTGTTCAAATTTCAGCAGTATTTCCATAAGAATCTCTTACCCTTTTTGCCTACCCTGATTTCTTGGACTATACTACAAAAAGATATGGTTTTTAGAGGAATTGTCAAACCAAAAGGGGGAATTTGTTCTGTCAGGTCCTCAGACCTGACAGGATCTAATGAACTTCGGTGTCAGAAACAACTCCTGAAATAATCAACGAAAAGCTTCTGGTAAACGAAAGCGAGCCTGAAAGGCTCGCGCTACGAATATATCTTTTCCCAATATGCTCGCTACTACCTACTATCTACTTGTTTCTTCTCCCAAATCTCCTTAGTTATCCTCATCTCCTTGAACTGCACCAGGATTTCATCACCCTCTTGTTTGAAATATTTCCTTATATCTTTGAAACGTTCATATCCAAAGATATTTATCTTGTTTCTCGGATCATGTTTTTCGAATTTAGTTCTGAAAAATTCAAACCCGCAATTGAGATAACATTTAATAGCCTTTTTGTTCAAAGCGGCAACATCTAAATACAGCTCCTTGAATCTCATCTTCTCAAAATAATAAGGCAGAAGGGTCTTAATTGCTTCAGTCCCATAACCTTTATCAGTATGTTCACACCCGAAATAGATGCCTAGCTTTGCCTTTTTATTCCCCCAGTCAAGGTCATAGATATTTAAAAATCCTAAAAGCTCCTCTTTGAGACTGTCAATGGACAGGTAAAGCATATGAGGGTCTTTTTTTCTTTTCAGATACCATTCCTTTTTCTGAGCCTCAGTCATCTCCCCTAAATTGTAATGAGCATATAACGGATCAGGGTAAGGTTTCCATTTTAGCCTTTTGTCAATATCGTCCCTGCTAAGCGGACGGATGATTAGCCTTTCTCCTTTAAGCTTAATGCGGACTATTTTGAGGGATAAGTTTGGATTCATCCTAATAATTTGTGGTAGCTCCACCTTACCCTCAGGGTGGGAAAATTGACCCACGTTGTGGCAACGTGGGTATACTGGTACTGTGCGGGGGCGGAGCTGTTCTCCCTGTCTACTGTATGCTGTCTACTGTCTACTCATTCCAACAATTTTGACATAATCAGAAAATCTAATTTATGCCAGTGCTTGCGTAGATGAGCTTCCTGCACAAAACCTGATGACAAATACAAATTAACTGCGGTAATAAGACTTGGTGTGGTATAGGCGAAAAGCTTATGGCATCCTTTTTTTTGGGAGTAATCTGCGACTTTGTTAATCAGCTTTTTTCCAATCCCTTTACCCTGTTCATCCAATGCCGTGCAGATCCAGGAAAGGTCTGATACCCCACCCTGGTCAAATCTGCCGATAGTCAGCCCGACTATTCTGCCGTCTTCTTCAGCCACAAAACCATATCTGTTCTCATCTCCGATAAATCTCAAGAAAGTATCATAGGAATAAAGTTGAAGCTCCTCATCCAGAAGCTTCCTGGGATAGACCTCCTTCTCATACTTCTCCCAGGTTTTTTCCCGAACAGTTCTCGAAAGCTCAATCGAATCCTCGATGTCTTCTTTTTTCATCTCCCGGATTAGCATTTGACCTCCAGACATAATCCGCAAGTTCTCTTTCATTTTCTCCTCCCTTGATGGGAGGGTGTTCCCCTCTCCCTAACCCTCTGCCACAAGGGGAGAGGGAACTCTACTTTCTTTCAATTTTTCAGAATATTGTGGTGGTAATAATCTATCCCATCAAATCAAACCCAATTGCTTCTCTAACTCCTCAACCAGATGCAGGTACTCGTGATGTTTTCCTTCCCCAATAACCTCTTTTTCTATCTTTTCAAACTTCTCCTCTAAAATCTTCTGCTCTTTTTCCGGGATATTTCTATCAGCCATTGCATAAAGAATATTATCTTCCTTAAAAATATGTGGGGCTAAGAGGCCAGCATAACCGCGTGCATTTTCCACCAGTTTTTTGATAGAAGATTTATCCCCTTTCTCATATTTTTCTAATGCCTCTGCCATACCCTTGACATAATTTCTGCCTAAGGTGTGCTCATACAACATTACTCCCAGAGGACCGCCCTCCCTGGGTATCCCGTATTTCTCCATCATCGGGAAAAGAGTATCCTCTTCTTTGCCATGATGGCACTTGTCAGCAAAATTGCGTATGAAATCAATTGCTTTCTTGAAGACTTCAGGCTTAACCTCTTTACCTTCATCTAAACTCTGTGAGACCTTTTCCAAAATCTTCAGCATCCTCAAAATGACCTTGTGCTCTTCTTTTAATTCATCTGTGGGTTTCATAAAAAAGTACCTCCTATTACTACGTTAGGGCTGATTAATTACTTTTTTAGCTGTCATGCTGAGCGAAGCGAAGTATCTATTAGTGCTTCCTATACTACAGGTTTTATAGATTCTTCGCCCGTAGGGCTCAGAATGACACAGAGATGTCAATCTGACTTCATCATGATTGACATACGGCTACGGCTCGGGCGACCGCGGGGGGTCGCCCCTACGTTGTTTTTCCCTGTTTACTGTATGCTGTCTACTGTCTACTTAATTTCCCCATATCTTCTTTTTCAAAACACCCACCAGTTCATCAATTTTCACTCTTACCTGCTCCATCGAATCCCGCTCCCGCAAGGTCACTGTCTGATCTTGTAGCGTCTGGGAGTCAACTGTTATGCCGAATGGAGTTCCCACCTCATCCTGCCTTCTGTACCTTCTGCCAATGGCACCCCCTTCATCATAGAAGACCTTAAAATGAGGTCTTAACAGATCTTCGATCTTTTTTGCTATCTCTGGCATATTCTCCCTTTTGACCAGGGGATACACCCCGGCTTTGATCGGCGCGATTTTGGGATCTAATTTCAAAACGGTTCTTTCCTCATCCTTGACCACCTCTTCGTGGTAAGCATCCACCAGGCAGACCAGCAACGAGCGGTCAACCCCGGCTGAGGTCTCGATTATGTATGGAATAAACCTTTCCCTGGTCAGGTCATCATAATAGGAAAGGTCTTTCCCGGTTGCCTGGGTGTGCCGGGAAAGGTCATAATCGGTGCGGTTATGAATCCCCTCGATCTCCTTCCAGCCAAAGGGGAAATTATATTCTATGTCAAAAGCCATCTTGGCATAAAAAGCT
Organism: Candidatus Zixiibacteriota bacterium; assembly: GCA_022865345.1. Taxonomy (NCBI): domain Bacteria; kingdom Pseudomonadati; phylum Candidatus Zixiibacteriota; species Candidatus Zixiibacteriota bacterium. The sequence goes on along the minus strand of JALHSU010000087.1, from coordinate 2,846 downwards.
AATTCCTTTTTATCGTGCTGGTGAAACCGCAGGTTTTCTTTTTTTATCCCCAGAGAATGATACCATTTCATTCTCTCCTCTTTCCAGTATTCGATCCATTTGTCGTCTTCTTTGGGGTTGATAAAAAACTGCATCTCCATCTGCTCGAATTCACGCGAGCGGAAGATGAAATTGCCAGGGGAGATCTCGTTTCTAAAAGCCTTCCCTATCTGAGCAATTCCGAAAGGAGGTTTCTGCCTGGAAGGGGCTAATACGTTTAGGAAATTGACATAAATACCCTGGGCAGTTTCCGGACGAAGATAGACCATTGAAGCATCATCCTCCACTGGACCCATATGGGTTTTGAACATCAGATTGAACTGCCTGGCTTCAGTCAATTCTCCACCGCAATTAGGGCATTTCGTTCCCTGAACTTCTTCTGCTCTGAATCTCATCTTGCAGTTCTTGCAGTCTACCATCGGGTCAGCAAAAGAAGCTACGTGACCTGAGGTCACCCAGACCTGCGGATGCATTAGAATCGAGGCATCCAGCCCTTCGATATCATCCCGGAACTGGGTCATACTTTTCCACCAGCACTGTTTGATGTTATTCTTAAGCTCCACGCCTAAGGGCCCATAATCCCAGCAGCTATTTATCCCCCCATAGATCTCGCTGGACTGGAAAATGAAACCTCTCCTTTTACACAGGGAGACCAGTTTATCCATTAAATCTTGACTTTTCTTGTTTGCCACCTTTCCTCCAAAAAGTTCCTGTTGATTAACCCGAAATCTTCCTCAAGAATTCCAGAGTTTTTAGCTCTTTTGCTCCGGTATGATAACTGATAAAACTCTTGACCAGCTCAGCGATCTCTTCCAGGTTTTCTTTATCTACGGGGAATTTATCCGCCTTGTTAATATCCAGGGATAGAAGCTTCCTGGCTATAAGATACGATTTCCGGTTGAGCTTGAGAAAATATTCATCCTCCTTTGCGCACTTTTTGCAGATCACCCCGCCTCTTTCCGGGCTGAAGAAAACCTCTTCCTCTTTTATCTCCTTACCACAGTTTACGCAGGCATCTAATTTAGGCTTATACCCTAAATGCGTGCTGAGCTTGAGTGCAAAACTCCAGAAAAGCTTTTCCAGGTTCGACTCATCAGTTAATTCCATCCTTGAGAGTGTCTTCAGGCTCAAATTGAAAATCCTCGGGTTTGACTCCTCGCCTTTTATCAACTGGTCCAGAAGCTCAGACACAGCCGCTGCCCAGGAAAAACGGTTCAAGCTTTTGCTTAATCCCGAAAAACTTTTCAGGGTCTCAGCAGAGGAAAGAAGATGGAGTTCGCTTCTCTCCCTTTTATAAAAAACTACCTCGACCAGCGAAAACGTTCCAGGTGGAGCAGTCCTGCTTTTTGCCCTTTTTATCCCTTTGGCTAAGACCTTTACCTTCCCGAAATCTCTGGTGTAGAGGGAAAAGATGAGCGAGGAGTCCCCATACTTGAAGCTCTTCAGGACGATCCCTTCGGTTTTGACCAAGCTCATCTATTTTTTTGAAAGAGGGGTGGAAGAAGTGTCCTGGGGCTGGACGAATTTATAGATCACCTCATCCTTTTTGGCCATGCCGTATCTTTCCCGGGCAACCTTCTCGATGTAGGAGAGGTCATCTCTGAGTTTTTCTTTCTCTATTTGCAGATCCATATTCAGAGCCTGCAGCCTTTTAGTCTCAAGGATTGTATTCTCTCTTTGTGCTTTTAGCGAAAGCAGGCGGAAAAAACCATAATCCCCGGCAAAATAGAGATAGAAAATGAAGCAAAAGAGCAGGAGAAACAAAACCCGCCTTAATATTTTCTTGCGGGGCAAAGACTGTTTTTTGATCCGGGTAAAGAAATCATCCACCCTGAGATTTTTTTTCTTTCTATTGTCTAACATGCTGACCTCCCTTTACCCAAGCCATAAAACACATTCCTCCCTGCATAAGCTGCTTTCTTGCCTAATCTTTCTTCGATTCTCAGAAGCTGATTATATTTGCAGATCCGGTCTGTTCTCGAGGCTGAGCCGGTCTTTATCTGGCCCGAGGAGACAGCAACCGCCACATCTGCTATGGTGGTATCCTCAGTCTCGCCTGAGCGGTGAGAGATAACGGTGTTAAAGCCGGCTTTTTTCGCCATCTCGATGGTGTCTAAAGTCTCGGTCAGGGTCCCTATCTGGTTTAACTTGATCAGTATAGCATTAGCTGCTTTTCTCTCAATCCCTACTCTTAGCCTTTTCGGGTTGGTGACGAAGATGTCATCCCCCACGATCTGTATTCTATTCCCCAATTTCTCGGTCAACTTGACCCACCCTTCCCAGTCATCCTCTGCTAAACCGTCTTCGATGGAGATGATCGGGTATTTATCCAGAAGGTCTTCATAATAGTGAATTAACTGTGAGCTGGTAAATCTTCTACCTTCAGCTTTGAAGATGTAGAGTTTTTCGTCCGGATTATAAAATGCTGAAGCCGCTGCATCTATCCCCAGGTAGATATCCTCTCCAGCTCTATATTCTGCCCGGCTAATTGCCTCAAGGATCACCTGAAATCCTTCCTCATTCGAATTCAGACTGGGAGCAAACCCGCCTTCATCCCCCACGCCGGTGTTGAGCTTTTTTTCCTTTAAGACTTTTTGCAGGTGATGAAAAACCTCCACCCCCATTCTCAAAGATTCTTTAAAAGAGTGACCGCCCGCAGGCAAAATCATAAACTCCTGAATGTCCAGATTATTATCTGCATGTTGACCACCGTTCAGGATATTCATCTGTGGAACCGGAAGGAGCTTTGCCTTTTTCCCTCCGATATATTCATATAAAGGAATCTTCTTGGAGAAAGCACAGGCTTT
>JALHSU010000086.1 GCA_022865345.1 Candidatus Zixiibacteriota bacterium | reverse complement strand
TTCGGGGCGATCCGATTTGAACGGACGACACCTTGGTCCCGAACCAAGTGCTCTACCAGGCTGAGCCACGCCCCGTTTTATTCAATTAACTCAAGTATCTTATATTTTTTTTTTATGAAAGTCAATAGAAAAATCGCTTTTATTTGTGCACCTTAAAATGAAAGGTGCTTTACAAGAAATGAGGGACAGAATCCGCCCGAGGCGGATTCTGTCCCTCCAATAAACGTTGCATTGACAAAGTCGTTGCATTCCCTACAATAAAAACTTATCTTTACTTTATCCTTTTAATCTCCCAGATGGTTCCCTTTTTTGAGGGACAGTGAACACGGTATATGTCGGGGTTATCGTTTTCCCAGGAGGGAACTTTAGCTGAACATCTTTGCACAAAAGGCTCCAGTGCAATTGCAGCCACCCCGCATAGCCCTTCAGGCCTGCAATTGGGATGAACATAGAGAAAAACTTCTCCTTCCTCATGCGGGCATTTGCCTATCTTCTCAATTAACTTCACCTCCACCGGCTCTAACCCTCTAACTTTGGCAATCTCAATCCATCTTTCTCTGGAAAATGGCATTGCTACCTCTAATGTTTAAGAATTTAGTCAAGACTGGGAAAGTTTGAATCTATCTGAGTAAATGCCAATGGAGTGTAAAGCTTTAGCTTTACCTCAAATTATTGACAGGCAAATGGATTTTTTGGCAAATCTAAAGATTTGCACTCCAATAAAGACTAAAGGGTCGGTCTACATTAAGCAGACCGACCCTTGTTCAGTCGAGATTAATACCTGGGACCTCTTTTTCGGGAATCCCGGTCTCTTCCTCTGCCTCCCCCTCCACCGTATCCACCACCACCACCACCACCACCACCGTATCCACCACCGCCACCGCTTCTCTTTGGTCTGGGACGGGCTTCGTCCACCTTGATATTGCGACCATCCAGCTCTTTTCCATCCAGGGCTTCTTTGGCGCTCTGGGCTGCTTCGCCGGATTCCATCTCCACAAACCCGAATCCTTTTCCTTCGATTATGGTGACGGAACTGACAGTTCCGTAGGCTGAAAAAGCCTCTCTGAGCTTTTCTTCACCGGTCTGGTAGCTCAGATTGCCTACGTACAACTTGCTGTTACTCACTCTCTCCTCCTTTGGAGTTAAGTGTTTTTTTGAAAGGGTTTGTGCTTCGAGCGAAGTCCGTGCAGATGAAAGAGGGTTTTGCCCTACTTAGAATCAGTGCTGCCCCGATATGTCGGGGCTGCCGAATCAGCGCCAAGCCGCGCCCTAATGTTGACAAAACATATCTACGTTATTCAAAGACAAAAGTCAAGTAAAATTTTTATTTTAATTGGGGTAATCTGACTCCACTAAAATGGCTATAAAAGAGTTCTTTTCTCCTTTTAGGAGAGGAGTCAGAAGTGAGGTCATTATTCCAAAGGATCGTAGCATCGAGCTTCCAGATTGTGCTTGCCAGGTCCCCTGACCTGGTAAGTTCTTCGTCGGGTCAGGGGACCCGACGACCACATAGCTGTAGTTGCCCAATTTATTGGGCTATTTTGCTCGATGAATCGAGCAACTACGATTACATTTGTGTAGAGGTAGCCGCAGACTTTAGTCTGCGTTTATGTACCACCCGCAAGCTAAAGCTTGCGGCTACCAATTCCAAAAAATCTTTTTTTTATGTAGCCTCGGGCTTTATGCCCGACGAAACTCACTTCCTCCAACACCCTCAAACGAGTTTGAGGGTGCCACCCAGCCGCTACAAATTTCTTTGCTCGATAAATCGCAAGCTGCTGGGATAGGGGTTGTACCCCAATCACTATCGGGCAGGAGTACAACTCCTGCCCGAGCAAAGGACCTTGCTCGATAAATCGAGAAACTACATCAAAATATCTTCCACCCTTTCATCTCCTCAATCGTCTTGTAATTAGTCCAGTCCAGGTGTAAAGGGGTGATGGAGACGTATCCTTTCTCGATGGCCAAGAAATCTGAATCCTTCCCGCCTTCGGACACGATTGCCTGACCGGCTATCCAGAAATATTTTTTGCCGCGGGGGTCGATCTTCTCCACCACCACATCTTTATAGACCCTTCTGCCCAGACGGGTGATTTTATATTTAGTCACCGGCTTCCTGTGTGGACGGATGTTCACATTCAGCAGGGTATCTTTAGGAATTCCTTTTTTCAGAACAAATTTAGCCAGCCTTCGGATGAACTCGGCTGGATGTCTATAATCTTCAGAAGAGGCATCTGTGAGGGAAACTGCAATAGAAGGTATTCCCAGGATCGTCCCCTCAATTGCGGCCGCAACTGTACCTGAATAGGTTACGTCATCTCCAAGATTTGGACCGGAATTGATGCCCGAGATGAGGATATCCGGTCTCCTTTTGAGAAGCTTATGAAAGGCTACCATCACTGCATCCGTAGGTGTTCCATCAATGGAATAAGCTCTATCTTTGACCTTATTTACTCTCAAAGGCCGGGTTAAAGTTAAAGAATGGCTGGTGGCGCTCTGCTCCCTGTCCGGGGCCACTACCCAGACCTGAGCGATTTTCGACATCTCTTTTTCTAAAGCCTTTAAGCCCTTGGCTTCGATACCGTCGTCGTTGGTCAGTAATGCTATCAAATTTCCTCCTGGGAAAAAGTGGCGAGTAGTGAGTGATCAGTGGTCAGTAAAAGATTTTTACTGGTCACTGGACACTGACAACTGACCACTGTATTTAAAACCACTGGTCACTGCCTTTTCTTCACCAGAACAGGCTTTTCCACATCAATTTAATAAATCTTCCTGTATCCACAAGTGGATTTATGAAACTTTTGCTTCCGTGATAGATTGTGCTAATCGGCACAGGGGCGATTTTGAATCCTTTTCTTCCGGCTTTGATTAAAATCTCTGATTCAAGCTCATATTTCTTGGTTGACAATTTGACAGTTTTCAAGACATCAGTTGAAATATACCTGTAACCGGACTGGCTATCCCGGACCTTTGTGTCTCCCAAGATAGAAACGATGATGGAAGTCACATTATTAGTCAGCCATCTGGAAAAAGGCATCGTCTTTAGTTCGATATGCCTTGTACCAACGAGTATGTCTGAGGTGCTGTTTTCTGCTTTTTTGATAAATTCTGGGATGAATTTTGGGTCATGCTGAAGGTCAGCGTCCAAGGTAATTACTCCGGAATATCCCTGTTCGACAGCATATTCAAACCCGGTTTTCAAAGCCTCTCCCTTGCCTTTGTTTCTCGTATGTTGAATACAATTCGCTCCGCTCTCTTTGGCTAACTGGTATGTTCTATCCGTGGAGCCGTCATCTACTACCAGAATATCTTTTCTTTGGGTGAATGCAGAGATTTGGGCAATAAGAGAGGAAATGGTTTTCTCGGCATTAAAAGCCGGAATGAGGACTAAGATTTTTTTCATTAACTAAAAAAGAGCAGGGTTTACTGCTCAGGCGGTTATAATCAAAGTCTTTTTTTGTTGAAATCTTATGTAAGGACAGGGCTTATCCCTGTCCGAACCTTAATACTATACTAATCGTTTTTTGTGAGCGTAAAGTAGCTTAAGATTTTTTTCTGAGATGCGGAAACCGGTTCCGTGATTGCGAACTCCGCCCGACGGGTATAAGTGCATCCTCATATCTATCATCATTTCGCTGCGTTCAAATGCTTCCAAAAAGTTTTCAGGTGCAGGATTTTCGAGTAGATATGCCTCATTGAAGTGAAAATGCTCTTTGCCATTTACTATTTTGTTGTCAGCGAGCACTAAGAGTAATCTGTCCAACTTTGTCATGAATTTCCCTGCAATTACGTAAGTGCTCCACTCGGCAAATACTACGCCCTTGTCGTTTTTGTTTCTTAGAATAATGAGATGTCTTTTGGGATCGGATTCCAAATAAAAGCCTTGTGAGTTCGGTCTCTTGTTACTGACAATGTTGTACAGCGCTTGTCTGCCCTGCTCGTCTTTGTAACCGTACCTCTCCAGTATTTCTTTCTGACTGACTTTCCAAACTGCTTTGTTGAATGTGAAAAGCGTGATTAGGGACTTTGCATCTCGTCTTGTTCCCTTCATCTCGACTCGTCCGCCAATGTCAGGGATTGCAACATTTGATTCCTTAAGCCCCAGTTCTCGTTCCAATAAGTGTCCAATCCCCGTAGGTCCACTTCTGGAAGTCTCTACAAAACCTCTTCTCTCTAATGCTTGCAGCCGTTTAATCAGTTCGGTTAATCTCATATTAATGTTTCTGGCAGACGACAATATATTCGTTCTTCATAGTTGAAGCAGTTTCGCCAACAACATTTGAAGGACTGTTTTTTAAAGGCATTCGCTTGTTTGGAATATTTCTGACAATCGTTTCGATGTGCGTGAAATTATTTTGTTCAAAAAGTTCTGCGGTAATTTCATCAGTAGGCATGCTCACTCCTTTCACTGTTCTGTTGCCGACCACGTAAGAAGCATACCCGCCTTTTTTCAGCGCGCTAGAAACATTATTGATTGACTTCTCATAATCTTCGTAAAATGAAATTACATCCCTTGCTCTCTCCTCGTCTTGCTTCCGGATCAGATGAATCACATCGTTCAATAAGTGGCTGCTAAAAGTATGGTTGTGTTTTCGTCTTTCCCCACCCATTAGGATATTGTCAATTTTATTTGCCGATTTGTAGCCAAGCCATTCATTTGCTAATCGCGAATACTGTCCGTATGCGACTGTCGTTCGTGAATCGCCATAAGGCGGCGAAGTGACAATAATATCGACGCTAGCGGGAGGTATTATTTGGTCGGGAATTGAATTGACGGTATTAAAGTCCAAAACCTTTGTAAATGAGCCGTTCTTGCAGGTCTTTTGGAATTCAATCAATCCTTGCTTGTTTCTTGATAACTTAGTTATCATTATTCCAAACACATCAGGATCTTCTACCTCATTAAAGTCTTTTCTCCTTACTAATTTGAATTCCCCGTGTTTCACATAAGAAGTTTCGCGCACTGTTTCGCTAAAAGCAACCTTGAAAAAGTTTCTTATTGAAATGTCATTTATGTTCTCAATGTAGGAAAGTAAAACTCCCAATTTTTTCTGAACGCTTTTTGAAAACCAAAAATCAATATTTTTTATCAGTGGAATAACTACTGATTTTATTTTTTCAATATTGAAATTGATTGAAAAGAAGTAACTTATAAAGTCATGCAGAAACAAGTCCAAAACCTGTATGTCTATCTTAGTCGTTTTCGCTGTGGCAATTAGCCTTGCTAACGGATTTATGTCTGTCCCGACTGCGTTGATGCCTTTAAGGTTGGCTTCAACTAAGGATGTGCCGGTTCCGCAGTAAGGGTCAAATAAAAGTCTTGCTTTATTTCCGAAGTTGTCGATGATTCTTCTGGCAACTTGCGGTATCATCATTGCAGGGTAGACGTGAAAACAATGGGTGTATTCTTTCGTATTTGAGTTTCTGAAATCCCAGCTTTCGTCAACTATCTTGCTTCTGTCTTTAAGTTTGGTTTGATATTCAACTTCTGGCTCCCTGGCAACTAAAACCTTCTTCCGCGTAGCAATTTCCTTTAATGACCCTGTTTTCGACTTTCTAATTCTTTTGTTAGTAGACTTCCTTGTCAGTTTTTTCATCGCTATTTTCCCAAAAACTTTATGAAATCCAAACCTTTAATTTTATCGGGGCGATCCGATTTGAACGGACGACCACTTGCACCCCAAGCAAGTGCGCTACCCAGGCTGCGCTACGCCCCGATTATATCAACTTATTATCTTCAATATCTCGCCAAGCTCCTGCTTAATATCCCGCAGGAGATTTT
>JALHSU010000085.1 GCA_022865345.1 Candidatus Zixiibacteriota bacterium | reverse complement strand
TTTTCCTGTTTAAGCCGCTGGAGAGAGATAATCGCCACCTTGCTTAAAGGGTCAGCTTCACCGAAGACAAAATTTAAAGAAGGAACGTAAAGATCTTCATCTATAACCCCTAAAACCTTTTCCCGTGGATTAGCTTTCAAAAGCTCTAATTTGTTGAGTATGACTGTGGAATAATACTGTCCCCTGTTTCGGTTATATGCCTCAGCCGGGATTCTTATCCCCTGCAGGATGTCCACTCCCGCGTTGAAAACCGAAACCAGCGCGGTAGCTAATTTATTTATCAGCCCGTAATCCACATCCCCCAAAGGGACGATAACGATCTTGCTTTTGGTGCTGACTGCTTTCTTTTCGATCATCTTCCTTTCCGCCTCACCGGCTTCTCCGTTCCTTCTGATTTATCATAAGCACAAACCCTTAATCTGTCAATACCTTTTTTGAGACTTTTTGGTAATTTTTTCAAAAAAAACCATATATAATACGAAAAAAATCAAAAAACGAATTAGTTATGCTCATTGTGGATGTTATCATCCACAAGATGAAAGCGAAGGGTGTGATAGCATAGCTCTTTGAGTTATAGTATTTCCCTCTCCTCTTAGGAGAGGGTTAGGTCATAAGAATAGAGACGCATTCGATGCGTCTCTACAAATCTCTGCGACCCTGAAAGGGTCGCGCTATGGGTTTCCCCAACCTTTCTTATATTCACAAGATAAAAATGGGCGAGGATAACAACATCCTTGCCGAGAGAAAGTGTTCCCTCTCCTCTTAGGAGAGGGCTTTGCCGTGAGCTGAGGTATGTAGCGCGAGGCTTTCAGCCTCGCAATGCGACCCTGAAAGGGTCGCGCTACGAATTTACCTCTCCTCTCAGGAGAAGACCAAGTCAACAAAAGACGCCACTAAAGTGGCTATGAACCATAATAATTCTGAATAAAAAAATCCCGCTTTTTGGCGGGATCCTTTTTTGGACCTTTCGTTCTTAAATCTATATCTTTATTTATTTATACTCAAAAGCACAATCCGCACTATCTCCAAAAGCCGTTCACAGTTAAACGGTTTTTTGATGAACATGTCCCCGCCTGCCTTGAAGCTTTTTCCTTCATCTGATCTGGCATCCTTGCCGGTGAGGAAGATTACCGGGATATTTTCTGTCTCCTTGTTTTTCTTCAGTTCTTCGCATACCTCATACCCGTCCATAAAAGGCATCATTATATCTAAAAGTATCAGGTCCGGCCTGAAGCTTTTAGCCCTTTCTATCCCCATTACGCTGGAATTCTCCACCAGAACCTGATACCCGGCATCCTTGAGAAACGTCTCGACTATCTCGGTGATCTCAGCCTCGTCATCTATTACCAGAATCTTGCCGCTTTTGGTCTTCTTCTCCAGCCTAGTTGAGCCAATCGGTGATGGGTTCTTTGTCAAATTCATACTCCCCCCTGATTTTACTTGGTTAAAAGCCTTTTATAAAACTCTGGCCTTCGATCATCAAAAATAAAGTTATTTTCAGTGAACTTTTTGTCTCTGGCTAAAAGAGGATCGATCTCCACATACCCGATTTCATCTCTATCCTGGCTTGCTCTCAGGAGAATATTCCCCCGTGTATCGGTTATCTGGCTTCTTCCGGTAAAGGAAAGTTTCCTGCCTCTTCTGCTTTCTTCACCGGTTCGGTTACAGGTTATGGTGAAAACCCTGTTCTCCAGACTTCTGATTCTCATTGCCTCCTGGGCGTAGGGTAGAATCAAATCCGAAGGGTGGCAGATTATCTCCGCACCCTTTAAGGCTAAGACCCTTGCCACTTCCGGGAAAAGCCAGTCAAAGCAGACCATCATCCCTATTTTCGCTTTTCCATCATCAAAAACCTCTGGCTCATTCTCACCCGGATCGAAAAGGAATTTCTCCTGATCGAACAGGTGGAGCTTGCGATAGATTCCCTTTACCCCTTCAGGCGTAAGCAGAACTGCGGAGTTGTAAATTTTATCCTTGTCTTTCTCCGCTATGCCGAATACCAGGCTCATCTTTCTCTGCCTGGAAAGCTCAAGTAAGAATCTGCTGGTTTCTCCTTCAGGAATCTTCTCTGCTAAGCTCTCCAGCTCTTCTTTATCTGCGAAAATATACCCGGTATTAAAAAGCTCAGGCAGAACCAGAAGGTTTGCTTCTTCTTTCTGGATAAGCTTTTCTACCCTTTCGAGATTTTCCTCTTTTTTGCCAAAGATCGGACAAAACTGCACAAACCCGATTTTCAAACCATCCTCCTTTTTATTTTCGACTTAATTTGTCAATATCTTTAGCCCTAAAATTTTCGCTCGGCGAGGATGTTATCATCCTCGCCAGCTTTTCTCTTGTGGATGATCACATCCATAAGGAGCATGGAATCTGCCAAACTTCATCCCATCTTTCAAGAGCTTTTGTGCTAAAGAGTTATCTCCTCACCCCTATCCGGTATTGTCACGTTTTGAATTCCCAGACCTTCGATCGATTTTTTTAAGGCTTGGCTTTCTTTTTCCTCACCGTGCACCAGAAAAATTCCTCTCAGATTTTTTTTCGCTTGCTCCACATACTGCAGAAGCTCATTTCTGTCCGCATGAGCTGAAAAGGAGTGAAGTACCTCAACCTCGGATTTAAGGCTGTATTCTTCACCGAATATTCTGACCTTAGGATATTTTTCCGCGATCTTTCTGCCCAAGGTATTTTCAGCCATGTAACCCACGACCAGGATGGTATTTTTTGGATCTTCGATATTATTTTTAAGGTGATGCAGTATCCTCCCGCCTTCGCACATCCCTGAGCCCGCGATTATCATACAGGGTTCCTGAAGATTATTCAATTTTTTTGAATCCTCTGATTCAGTTATGTAAGTGATCCGTTTTAGACCGAACGGGTCTTCCTCTTTTTCCAAAAGAGCTTTGGTTTCCTTGTCAAAACATTCGGGATGAAGCTTGAAAATTTCAGTTATGTTGACCGCCAGAGGGCTGTCCACATAGACCGGGAATTTTGGTATCCTGCCTTCTTTTTCCAGAAGGTACAGTAAATAGATTAGTTCCTGGGTTCTCTCTAAGGCGAATGCCGGGACCAGTATCTTCCCTCCCCTCTGATAGGCTTGATTTATTACCGAAGCTAATTTATCAGATGTGGTGCTGAAATCATCATGCAGGTGGTTCCCGTAGGTACTTTCGAGTATAAGATAATCTACATCTTTCACCTGGACTGGATCTCTTAATATGGGTAGATTTTTTCTGCCTAAGTCGACCGCATATAGCAGTCTGACCTTCCTCCCGTTTTCGAAGATTTCCATAAATGTGAGCGCAGAACCCAGCACATGCCCAGCATCGTGAAAAGTTACCCGGACATTTGAGGTCGCATAGAAGGATCTGTTATATCCTACCCCTTTAAAAAGCTCCAAGGACCTTTCAGCCTCTTCCACAGTATAAAGAGAAGTCACAGTTGGGAATGACCTTTTCTCATTCTTCTTATTCAGATATTCAGCATCTTTTTCCTGCAGGTGAGCTGAATCTTTGAGCATTGCCAGGCATAAATCTCTGGTGGCAAAGGTGGAGTAAATTGTATTCTGATATCCATTTTTTACCAGAGTGGGAATATTCCCGGAATGGTCCAGATGAGCATGCCCTAACACCACCCGTTCTATGCCCCCAGGCTCAAAAGGAAGATTCCTGTTTCTCTGGTTTGACTCCTCCCTTCTTCCCTGGAAAAGCCCGCAGTCGATCAAGATTTTCTTGCCATTCGACTCCAGTATGTGCATCGAGCCAGTAACCGACTTAGCTGCTCCCAAAAATGTTATCTTCGTTCTGACCTCCTTTTGTAGTTAGCTGATTTATCAGCTACTGTTTTATCTTGAAGTCAGCCGATTCATCGGCTTCTTCGCTAACATAACTTTAACTTCAGATTCTGTCAAACCCAAAATAACAGAAGCTTTTAGTCCCCACCTTGAGGACAAGGTGGGACTACCATTAGTGGAACACGCATCCCTGCCTGTTAGGTCAGACAGGAATGTTTGACCTAACATACCTGGTAGACCCAGGTTGTCCTCAACCTGGGTCAGGATATGGAGGTTTTCTGAAACCTCAGTCTTTTATTCAGGTTTTATCCCCTGAACTTTTATGCTGACAACCGACCGGGCAACATCTTTCAGCTTTTCCATAGGGATTTTCATCTCTTCGATTAACGCTTTTGCAGTCGAGTCACTAGCCATAAGCTCAATTGGAAAAGAGGTCTCATCGATTATTTTGACTTCCCTGAAACCTGCTGCTTTTATGGCATTCAGGTAATCATCTTTCATTATCGCCCCGGAAAGACAGCCAATATATGCCTCAACCGAGTTCTTAATGAAATCCGGAAGCTCTTTAAGCAAAACCAGGTCCGAAATCATCAGCCTGCCCCCGGGTTTTAAAACCCTGAAAGTCTCCCTGAAGACCCTTTTTTTGTCCGGCACCAGGTTGATCACGCAGTTTGAGATAACTGCATTTACGAAGTTGTCCGCTACTGGAAGATTTTCGATCTCTCCCAATCTGAACTCAACGTTTCCGTACTTGCCCTTCCTGGCGTTTTCCCTTGCTTTCTCGATCATCTCCGGGGTCATATCCACGCCGACCACTTTGCCGGTCTTGCCGACTTTGTTAGCCGCCAGGAAACAATCCAATCCTGGACCAGAGCCCAGGTCAAGCACGATCTCCCCTTGTTTCAGGGATGCCAGGGCAACCGGATTCCCGCACCCCAAGCCTAAGTTTGCGCCTTCTGGAACACCTTTAAGCTCCTCGTCAGTATAACCGATAGACTTGCTTATGCTCTCTGATGGATTATCTCCTCCGCAGCAAGATTTTACCGGAGAGCAGCAGGAGGCTTCCTTTTTAGCGATTTTTGCATACCCCTCTCTTACTGCCTTTTTAATCTTTTCCTGTTTCATTTTCTTTCTCCTTTCTTTTTATTGGTTATTCAAGTAGAATCCCCTTTTCGTGCCAGTCTTTCTATTTTTGAAGTATCTCCTTTGCCATGGGTCCGAGCAGACTTTTTACCATCTGGCCTAACTCTCCGGCACTAACCAGTGAGATACAGCAGATCTCACCGTCTTTTTTCCAGCTTATCACTGCAAATTTATCCCCGGGCTTGATCTTTGCCTTGTCCCTTATCTCCTTGGGAAGCACCATCTGCCCACGCTCATCCACGCTGATTAACGACTCAACCTGGCAGCAGCCCATTTTATCCACAGGCTCACAACATGCTTTGTTTTTACCTTTTTTCACCAATCTCCTCACCTCCTCAGTTTTAAATAATCAGCATACATTGATAATACTGATTAATCAGAATTATCTGAATATATATACGTAAGCGATCTCTGTTTGTCAACTATTTTTTTAATTTTTTGCATTTTTTTAGTAAGGACATAGTTGCTGGACATAAATCAAAAAGAGATTTTTCTTTGTTTTTGATAAGAATTGTCATATTTTTGAAATGACGGAGTGCCTGATAATTTATCCCGCCTTGAGGGCAAGGCGGGATTATTGTGTTACTTGTGGTCATTCTGAGTCCCCGAAGGGGACGAAGAATCTTTAGATCCTTCATCCTTCGGACTCAGGATGACAAGAAAATAACTTACGGTTTGCCCGTATGGGTTGGCTTCCAAATTTCCCAAATATGGAAAAACTCAATTTAAAAGGTCTCTGGATAGAAGAGTTAGAGAGCTTTCTGGACAAGCTGAGGGAGAAAAAGTACAAGGCTAAGCAGTTAGCCAAGTGGATTTATAACAAAAGGGTAACAGATTTTGAGCAGATGACTGACCTGTCTAAAGAACTCAGGCGGAAATTGTCAGAAGTCGCCTATATCGGAAAGCTTAAGCTGATAAGAAAACAGGTATCTAAGCTCGACCAGACGGAAAAATTCCTATTTGAGCTTTTTGATGGCAAAAGAATCGAAACGGTGCTGATGAGGGAAAAAAACCGGGTTACCGTCTGCATCTCCACCCAGGTTGGCTGTACTTTAAGCTGTATTTTCTGCGCCACTGGAAAATCAGGTTTTGAAAGAAATCTTTCTGCCGGCGAAATCGTTGACCAGATAATCGCTGTCAGGGCTTACCTGAACGAAGATGAAAAAATAACCAATGTGGTGATAATGGGCATGGGAGAGCCTTTATTAAATTATGAAAATACCGTTAAGGCAATCAGGATTATTCAATCAGAGATCGGTCTATCTATTTCCGCTAAAAGGATTACCGTTTCCACCTCCGGGATCATTCCAGGGATTCGCCAATTGGCTGATGAAGGGTTGAAGATAAAATTAGCCCTATCCTTGAATGCCCCGGATGATGAGCTGAGGAGAAAACTTATGCCCATTACCAAAAAATATCCTCTATCCGAAGTTTTAGAGGTTTTGAAATGTTATGCTAAAAAAAATGATACCCGCATAACCTTTGAATATGTTTTGATAAAAGACGTAAATGACTCTGAGGAACAGGCTTTGAAGCTGGCAAAGCTCATCCGAGGAATCCCCTGCAAGATAAACCTCATCCCTTATAATCCAATAAAAGAATACCCTTATAAAAAGCCGGATGAAGAGACTCTAATGAAGTTCCGGGATATTTTGTATCCCAGAGCTCCAGCCGTGACCTTGCGCAGAAGCAAAGGAGAAGACATCCAGGCCGCCTGCGGACAATTGAAAGCCAACATGTAGCTAAGCTGTAGGGGCACAGCATGCTGTGCCCCTAACTAAAATTTGAAGGCTAAAGCCTTCCCTTACATTCTTTTCAAATAACTTTCAAAATCATTTAAAGAAGAAAACACCTTTTTCGAAAGAAATTTTACCACCCAGTTTTCCCGCAGGGGCGAGATCGTCCAGACCGGGACTTTTTTCCGGTGACATTCCCACATCTCGATCGCAGTACCCATGCTGGCTTCCGGCAGGTAGGCGATGACTAAGTCGGAGGAAATCGCCTGTTTTATCGAATTATGAAAAACCTTCTTTCCAGTCTCAAAAGTATAATAGACCGATTCAGGGTGTACCGCAACCGGGTCGATTATTCTGGCTTCAGGAAAATAATTATTCAGGATTCTTTTTAAATCTTTTCTGTAATCCTGATTATGCAGAACCTTTCCCTTTCTAGACCCCTGGATAATCCCGGCAATGAAAATAGTTTTGATCTTCATAAATCTCGCTCAATTAGACCCACCTTGTGGGCAAGGTGGGTCTACCGCTTCCACGCTCTGTCATTGCGAGGAGTCTCCCTGCATTTTGCGGGAGACGACAAAGCAATCTGTGCAAAGTATAAGGATTGCTTCGTCTCGCCTTTGGCGGACTCGCAATGACCACCTTATTCCTCAACCTCCAGGGTGGACATCTAACCTACCTTGAGCTTAAGTGGGATTCTATCTTCAAATCCTTCTCCATCCACCCATCGGGCGACCACAAGGATCGCCCCTGCTTTTCCTGAGCTACCTGCTACCTGCTTTTTTTACGCCAGGCACATCGCAATCGCCACCACATTCACGATATCATCTACACTGCATCCTCTGGATAGGTCATTTGCCGGCTTGGCTAAGCCCTGAATGATAGGGCCAATTGCCTCAGCCTTAGCTAATCTCTGGACTAACTTATAGGCTATATTCCCCGCATTTAGATCCGGGAAAATCAAGACATTGGCTTCTCCGCACAGAATGCTGTCCGCGCATTTCTTCTGAGCAACTTTAGGAATAATAGCTGCATCTACCTGCAGCTCCCCATCGATTTTCAGATTCGGGTCCTGTTCTCTGGCGATTTTGGTTGCCTCCAAGACTTTATCGATCATCTCATGCTGAGCACTCCCTTTGGTGGAGAAAGACAGCATTGCTATTTTTGGCTCATCCCCAACCAGCTCCCGCATTGTTCTGGCGCAGGACAGAGCAATTGAGGCTAACTGCTTCGGGTCTGGATTAGGCATAACTGCGCAATCGCCGAATACGAAGATCTTGTCTTTTACCCCTAAGAACTCCGGCACCACCATTATAAATGAGCTGGAGACCACGTTTATCCCCGGAGCCAATCCGATTATGTGCAATCCTGCTCTTAAAACGTCCCCGGTGGTATTGACCGAACCTGCTACAAACCCATCCACCTCATTTTTCCTCACCATCATCGCCCCGTAGAATAACGGATTCAGCATGCACTGCCTGGCTTCCTCCCCGGTCATGCCCTTTTTTTCTCTGAGCCGGTGATACTCTGCAGCATACTCCCCGGATTCTGAAGAAGTCACAGGATCAACTACTTTAACCAGTCCCACGTCAAGTCCTGAGGCTTTGCTTAACTCCTCTATTCTTTTCTTCTCCCCTAACAGCATGACTTCAGCTATCTTTTCGGAGACAATCTCCTTTGCGGCTTTAATCATCCGCTCCTCGGTCCCCTCTGGCAGAACCACCCTTTTGTGTTTGGCTTTAGCTTTATCCCTGATCCTTTTAATGATATCCATACCGCTCCTTTTGGAAGTTTGACTGTTTAGAGTTTGTTAGTTTGTCAGTATTTTCTAATCTTTGGTTTAGAGAGATGACTGTCCAGTTAAAGGATGTTCACCCTTCGTCTCTGAAAAGAGAATCCCACTTCCTCTTCAGGTTTTCTTTTGTCTGAGGCTCATCGTCCGCAGACTTAACCGGCCTTGTTCCCGGCTCGAAAAACTCGCAGAAATTACCTTTCTCCTTATACCTCACCCATTCAGCTTCAGTCTCGTGACACTGATGAAAAGCATCCTTGTCATAAAGCTGGCAGTTATAACAGCACTTTAAATCCACCCCGCAGTTAGGGCAGGCATCCTTGCGGCTTATCTTTTGCGGAACCTCTATCTCTTTTTTACAGCTCCAGCAGAGCACAAGATAACTCCTTTAAAACCTTATTTATCCTCTAGCTCTACCTCAACCTGGACTTTTTGATAGTTGGAAAAAAGATAAGAATAATAAAACTTCTTTGAATCATCCGACCACCTGAAATCAGAAAGTGCCCTGTCAGTCTCGACCCTGTAAGTCTTAATCAGATTCATCTCCCCTTTATCATCGATCTCATAAAAATCGAAATACCTGTCCCAATCGCTGGTTCTCAACACCGCTAATCGCTTACCGTCAGGAGACCATGTAGGGGCCGAAAATCTAAGGCTATTTGATTTATCAAACAACAGTAACTTCTTGTTCTCAGTATCGACCACACCAAAGAAACCGGAAGTTTTGTCGTTGCTAAAGAAAACGATGACATTATCCTTTGCGTCAGAGATGATTTTGGAGTGTGCAAACTGTTCTCTAAACATAACATTCCTAAGTGATTGTTCTTGTTCTCTTGTCGATTTCGCGAGCTCGTTAAATCTCAAAATCTGATCTCTTTGAGTGGAGATATATATATCCCAATTTCCCCAACCAATAAAAAATCTCATATTGAGACTATCAGGTTTTTTTATAGCTTCTAAATCGTGTAAGCAAATCCTTTGTCTTGCCGCCCAAGGTGGATTACCATTGTAATATACCTCATAACAGTCTGTTCCTGGAATTTCTCCAAGGCTATCCCCTGCACAAGTAAAAACCACATTCTTTGACTGCCAGTCGATCACCTGGATCTGCCCGCCAATCCCACAGTTTTTAGGTACGACAAAAATGTAGCTTCTACTATCAGAAGATTCCCATAGCAGGGTATGTACACAAATCTGAAATTTATGTAGAAACATCCTTTCACTCCCGTCCACTTTACAGTAAAAAACATCCCTCCCTTCGTTCTCAAACCCCAACCAGTTGCTTGTAGTGTAAGCTACATATTTTTCATCCGGAGAAAGGGTCAACTTGTTAAGTCCCCAGTCAACCTGCTTGACTATCTTATGCTGTTCACCTGTTGCCAGTTGCGTGCAATAATAATCATCGCACGAAACTATCTTAACTTTGTTCTGCTCCGAATATCCCAGACTGCAACTTAAGAGCAAGAATGTGATTATGTAATTAATCTTAACCATCTATTTACCAGCGTTAGCCCTTGACCTCGTCTTTGGTTTTTGACTTGGAATTACTTTTTACCTTATTGTCTGATTCCTTTGACTGGCTCAAATATGCCCGGATGAAATCATCTATCTCCCCATCCATAACTGCCTGTCCGTTACCTGTCTCCAGGCCAGTGCGGTGGTCCTTGACCAAGATGTAAGGATGAAAAACATAGGAGCGGATCTGGCTTCCCCATTCGATCTTCTTTTTCTTTTTTTCCATCTCCGCAAGTTTCTCTTCCTCTTTTTCCTTATATAACTGGTACAGGCGCGATTTCAGCACCTTCATAGCATTTTCTTTGTTCTGGAACTGGGACCTTTCAGATTGACATTGCACCACGATTCCGCTCGGAAGATGAGTTATCCTCACCGCTGAGGAGGTTTTATTCACGTGTTGTCCGCCGTGCCCAGATGCTCTGAAAGTATCGATTCGCAGGTCGTCCTCTTTCATTTCGACTGTGAGATTGTCTTCTATTTCCGGATAGATGAAAACCGAGGCAAACGAGGTATGTCTTCTTTTGTTGGCATCAAAAGGAGAAATTCTTACTAACCGGTGAACCCCGCTTTCCGCCTTTAAAAAACCGAAAGCGTATTCGCCCTTAACTTCGACCGTGACACTTTTTATCCCTGCTTCTTCGCCTGCCTGCAGGTCTATGACATCCCCCTTAAACCCCTTTCTCTCTATCCATCTTAAATACATCCGCAGGAGCATCTGTGCCCAATCCTGAGACTCTGTTCCTCCTGCGCCTGAATGGATTGTCAAAAGCGCATTCTTAGGGTCATCCTCTCCAGATAAAATAGTTGAGAACTCGAAATCCTTTATCTCTCCTTCTAATTTTTCTAGCTCTTTTTCGCGCTCTGGCTTAAGTGTGTCATCCTCCAGGGAAAGCTCGTCTAAAACCTGTACCTCTTCCAGATCCTTTGAGAGTTTTTCCCATCTCTCATTCCATTTCTTTATGGAGGTGATCTCTCTTAAAATCGACTGGGCTTTCTCATTATCCTTCCAGAAATCAGGCTCGTGCGTCACTTTTTCCAGTTCGGATAGTTTTTTATTCTTCTCACCCAGGTCAAAGATACTCCCCTAATTTTTTGACCCTGTCTTTCAGCTCTGCCAAACTTCTTTCCTCAGCCATAATGCCTCCTTTTCGCATTAAGTCTTTGAAATTTAATATAACTCCATTTGAGCTAATGTCAACTTCTTCTTTTTACAGTAGGGGCGAGGTTACCTCGCCCTAGAGAAATCGGTAAACCCGCCTTGTCCGCAAGTCGGGCCCGGTAGAACAGACATCCTTGTCTGTTCGGTCAGAGAGCTAAGCCTGGCGCCCGAAGGGCGGGCTGGCTCGTAGCCACAGGAATGTCTGACTTACTAATACTGTGTTACCAATCCCATCTTGGGTGAAGATGGGATTACCATTTGCAGGGGAACCGTTCTTTAAACTTGACACTTCACTAATAGTTGATACATTACTCCTGCGAAGAACTTTCTTAATGCTTATGCTGATAAATTCTTCCATAATCTGTGCCTTAATTCCCGAGCTTAAAGAGAACTTCATTTCTTTCAAGATCAAGGAGCTCCGTCTTTCCCCTGACCAGAGAGAGCTTGTGATTCTGACTCGCAAAGAGAGAGGATCAAAAGCAATTCTGTTTTCAGCCGACCCTCTACTGTGCCGGATAGTCAGTTTGACAGAGGAGGAATCCAAAGCTTTTCTGGAATGGGGTATAACACCCCTGTTTTCACAACTTCTGGACGCAACCATCTTGAATATCGAGCAGGTCGATTTCGACCGGGTGATAAAGTTCTCTTGCCAGAAAGATACGGAATTTGATAAAATCGAATTCGAGCTATACTTTGAGCTTACCGGAAGAAATGCCAATGCCATTCTTGCCTTTAGAGAGTCCGGCTTGATCCAGGATGCCCTGAGAAGAGTAAGACCTGCCCAGAGCAGATTCCGCCAGATATTGCCAGGGATAAAATATCTTTTGCCTCCCGCGCCCAGAAAACATAATCCTTATGCAACTCCAGAGGAGGAGTTCAAGAAGATAATCCTGGATCATCCGGAAGAAAACCTGCTTCAGGTTTTGACCTCACATTTTATGGGAATAGACGCGCTTTTGGCTGAGAAAATAGTGGAAGAATCAGTCGGTGTTTTCCCTTTAAAACCTTTGCCTCTGGAGCATCTCTGGAAAGGCTTCAAATCGGTACTTGACCGGATTCCTGCAAATGAGATCTCTCCACATCTGATTTTGGATTCCGAACAAAAACCTATAGGGATATCCTTGTTTGACTTAAATTCAATTCCTGAAGAGCAAAAGATTTCATTTGACAATTTAAACCAGGCACTACAGAAACTTTTTTCTCTGGAGATCGAAGCAAGCCAGGAAGGCAGAAAACTACAAACTCTGATTTCTGTGACTCGAAACGGAATTGAGAAATTGAAAAAAACCGAAGAAAAATTGAAAAAAGAGCTTTCTTCTCTGGAGGATGCTCAGGCCTACAAGAAATATGGAGATTTGCTCCTGAATCATCTATCAGAGATTAAGAGAGGTGCCGAATATATCGAGTTAACTGACTATTCCACCGAGGAACACAAGAAGATAAGACTTTCACTCGACCCTTCTTTATCGCCGAAAAAGAATGCCGAAGCCTACTTTAAAAAATACCAGAAAGCCCAGACCGGAATTACAAAGCTCAACCAGAGAATCGCTGTGACTGAAAGCCAGCTAAAGCATTTAAGCAAAATCGAGTCTGACCTGCTGAGAAAAGAGAAGGTTAATTTAGAAAAAATCGAATCTGAGCTTACCTCTCTTGGTTTGTTGAAAGTTCTCAGACCAAAGAAGAAAGAAAAGAGAAAAGGGAGATATTCCCCTCGCGAATTTATCTCCGCAGATGGGTTTAAAATCTTAGTGGGGAGAAACAATAAGGAAAACGATTTTCTGACCTTTAAAATAGCCAAACCGGATGACCTGTGGTTTCATGCCCAGAACGTACCCGGCTCTCACGTGGTCTTGAAAAAGGGTGAGAGAAAAAAATATCCTACGCCAAAAGCCATCCAGCAGGCCGCATCGTTAGCCGCCTATTACAGCCAGGCGAAGTCTTCCAGAAAAGTAACTGTGATTTATACCTTGGCCAAATATGTGAAAAAGTCAAAAAATGCTCCACCCGGCCTGGTCAAAGTCGAAAAGATGAAATCGATTTTAGTCGAGCCGAAGATAATAAAATAATTTTCATATTGTCATTGCGAGTCCCCGTAGGGGACGAAGCAATCCCTCGACTTCATACGAGACGGATTGCTTCGTCGGTCAGATGACCTCCTCGCAATGACATTATTAATTATCTTATTTACTGCTCTCTGTTGGTCTCCAGACCAACAGAGGTTACGTAGCGTCCGAGATCACGCCGGACGAGGAAGTTTGTAGAATTTGTAGAGACGCATAGTCATGCGTCTCTACTTTTTTCCGCGTTAGGACAGAACAATGTTCTGTCCCTACAAAAAATATCCCGCCTTGAGGGCAAGGCGGGCTACTGTTATCCCAAATCCTTCAAAATATCCTCTATTTTTATTACATCCTCCTCTCTGCCCTGTTTCTTAAAAAGCTCTTTTGCTTTCTGTAATTCCTTTTTTGCCTCCTCTTTTTTACCCATCTCAATATAAAGAAGTCCAAGGTTCGCATATACCTCTGCATCATCCGGGTTAATCTTAATAGCGGTTCGATATTCTTTTTCAGCCTCCAGGTAGTTTTTCAAATCATAAAGTAGAATGCCCAGATTGTAGTGTGCCTTTGAATGATCCGGGTTAATCTTAATAGCAATTCGATATTCTTTTTCAGCCTCTGGGTAGTTTTTCAAATCATAAAGTAGAACGCCTAGATTATTGTGTGCCTCTACATAATCCGGGTTAATCTTAATAGCGGTTCGATATTCTTTTTCAGCCTCAGGGAAGTTCTTCAAATCAGCAAGTAGAATGCCCAGATTGTTGTGTGCCTCTACATAATCCGGGTTAATCTTAACAGCAATTCGATATTCTTTTTCAGCCTCTGGGTAGTTTTTCAAATCATAAAGTAGAATGCCCAGATTGTTGTGTGCGTCTGCATGACCCGGGTTAATCTTAATAACGGTTCGATATTCCTTTTCAGCCTCCGGGTAGTTTTTCAAATCAGAAAGTAAATTGCCCAGATTGTTGTATACCTCTACATAATACGGGTTAATCTTAATAGCGGTTCTGTATTCCTTTTCAGCCTCCGAGTAGTTTTTCAAAGAATAAAGTAGAATGCCCAGATTGCTGTGTGCCTCTGCATCAACCGGGTTAATCTTAATAACGGTTCTGTATTCTTTTTCAGCCTCCGGGTAGTTTTTCAAATCATAAATAGGTTTATAAACTGGAAAACTACGTTTAAAACCTTCTAATAATTTCCTTAATCTTTCTTCTTTTTCTCTCAGTCTCTTTTTTAATCTTTCTCTATTTTCACTTAACTTCTCTCTATGCAAGCCATAAAAAGCAAAACCTATGATTAATAAAATAATTAGAATGGATATTGTATATATCTCAGTAAGGAATGCCCAGTAGTAAACAGGAAATTCCGGGAGAAATATTAGAATTGCTATGACACCAGCTATAAAGGCTATTATGAAACGAAGGAAAACTTGTTCAAAAAGCCACTTTAAAACCTTCATCCAATTCCCCTTTTTGTGAAATGGGCTTAAAAGATTTTACTCTTTTATGGTGGTTTTGTCAAGTGATTTTGTGGTAGAGACGCATAGAATGCGTCTCTACGAAAAACAAACCCGCCTTGGGGGCAAGGTGGGGGTACCGAGTGAAGAGCATCATAGGTAATGATGCTTTTTCTTCTATCTCGAAACTAAGATAGATTTTTTTGTCATTCTGAGTCCGCAGGACGAAGAATCTGCCTTACGCCAGAAACCATAGATTCTTCGGTCGTCCATTTGGACTCCCTCAGAATGACATTTAACGAATTCATGCTCTTCATCCCTTTAAAAAACCTTCTAATTCCTTCATCAAACTCTTCACAATATCTTTTTCCTTAACTTTCTTAATAATCTTCCCCTTTCTGAAAATCAAACCAACTCCTCTTCCACCCGCTACTCCGATATCTGCTTCCTTAGCTTCTCCCGGACCATTTACCACGCATCCCATAACCGCTACCTTGATCGGTGCTTTTAGTTTAGCCAATTTCTTCTCGACTTGCTTCACTATTGGCAGCAGATCGATTTCCATCCTTCCGCAGGTGGGGCAGGAGATCAAAGTTGGACCATACTCTCTCAAATTCAAAGATTTCAAAATCTCATAACCAACTTTTACTTCTTCAACCGAATCGCCAGTCAATGAGACTCTTATGGTATCACCCAATCCCAGGAAAAGAAGTGTCCCTATTCCAACAGCAGATTTTATCGAGCCAACTTTCGGAGTTCCAACTTCCGTCACGCCCAAATGCAAAGGGTAGACTCTTTTTTCTGAGAAAAGCTTATAGGCCTCGATAGTCGTCAGAACGTCCGAAGCTTTCAGGGAGACGACTATCTCCAGATAATCCAAATCCTCTAATATTCTGATCTGTTCTAAAGCTGCCTCCATCATAGCAACAGGTGTAGCTTTTCCATATTTACTTAAAATAGATTTAGGAAGAGATGCCGCATTGACCCCAATTCGGATCGGAATCTTCCTTTCTCTCGAAGCCTTTACCACCTCTTTTACTTTCCACAGAGCTCCAATCGTGCCTGGATTTATCCTCAGCTTATCCACTCCAGAATCAAGTGCTCTTAGGGCAAGACGGTAGTCGAAATGGATGTCTGCAACCAGAGGAATTTTCGCTACCTTTTTTATTATTGATATCGCCTCACCCGCCTTTTGGTCCAGAACTGCCAATCTGACTATCTCACACCCTGCCTTTTCCAGCCTTTTTATCTGCCTTAAAGTGGCTTTAACGTCCCGGGTGTCAGTTGAGCACATCGATTGGACTGAAATCGGAGCACCTCCACCAATCGGCACTTTACCTACATAAACCCTTCTGGTCCTTTCTCGCGGGGTAAGCATAAATAGTCCTCTTGAACCTTTATTATTTAACTTAAATCTGTTTTTGTCAACTATTTTCTTGAAAGTTTTCGATAAACTTATTTAGCAGGGCTGGTCCGCCTGTGGCGGACTGTCTACGAAAGCCCATATTATCAATTCCTCGTAGGTCGGGCACCCTTGCCCGACTTTTATATTCCGTCTTTCTCAGAGATAGTTCTTGACATAAAACCGCTTCTATGTAGATTAGTTCGAGATTAAGGAGTCCCGATGTTTTCCAGGTATAAAATCATACTTATTCTCCTCGCCCTGGTCATAGTTGCCTTGGTTCTATTTCTGCTGTTTCGCCCTAAGAGTCCGGATGAGGACAAGTTCGTAGAGGTCTACATACAGCTTTCCATAGCCCAGATGAAATTTCAGGACAACCCTGAGAGATTAGCGGCTGAGAGAAAGAAGGTTTTTTCAGAATATAAGTACTCTCAAAAAGAACTGGATAGATTCATTAAGTTTTACCAGAAACATCCGGAAAAGTGGGTTGAGCTCTGGGAGAAGATAAGCCAGCGTTTATCTGAATTGATCGAAAGAGAGAAAACTCAGCCTTCTAAATAAAAAGCATTCTGGATATGCTCGATTATCTCTTTGCCTGAACTGGTATCTATAGCCACTACGTCGAACCTGAAATCATAACCCGGAAACTGGTGCTCCTGCATAAAGGCAGTTGCTACCTCTGCTAATTTTTTCTGTTTTCTCAGATTGACCCACCCGGCAGGAGGACCATAAGCTTTACTCCTGCCAGCTTTAACCTCGACAAATACGATGTAACTTTTATCCCTGGCAATTATGTCGATTTCCTTGTGGCCATAACGGTAATTGGTAAACAGTATCTCAAACCCTTTAGCTTTGAGATATTCTGCAGCGATTCTCTCGCCTGATTTACCCTTCTGAACGGTTTTCATCTTTTCCATCTAAATCGAGATGCTCCTGCAGGACGATACATTCCATCACTCTTTTGAATGACCTGCGGTGAACCTTACAGGGTCCGAATTTCCTTAAAGCCTCCAGATGCTCCTTTGATCCATAACCTTTGTTTCGATCAAAACAGAATTGGGGATATTTTTTGTGCAGTCTTCTCATTAGCCTGTCCCTCTCGACCTTGGCGATAATAGAGGCAGCGCCACAGGATAAAGAGAGAGTATCACCTTTGATCACCGGCAATTGAGGGATATCCAGATGAGGTATCTTCTGGTTTCCATCTATCAGCAGAAAATGCGGGGTATTTTTCAAACAGGAGATAGCTTTCTGCATCGCCTTTAATGAGGCCCTGAAGATATTCAGCTCATCAATTTCTTTTTCCTGGATGATTCCTATACCGAAATCCAGAGCATTCTCTTTGATCTTCGCATATAGTTTCTCCCTTTTCTCCGCAGTGAGTTTTTTCGAATCATCGATCCCTGGAAGATTAACATCCTCTGGAAATATGACGCACGCAGCCACAACCGGACCAGCTAAGGGACCTCTTCCCACCTCATCCACCCCGGCAACGAGCTTGTACCCCTTACCCCAAAGCTCCCTTTCATAAAAAAGCTTATCAACCGATTTTGTTTTCTTCATCCTGCCCTTTTCGATTTGAATGATTTCTCACACTTGATTCAAGGAGCAACTCACTTTCACTTCCGAGGTACCAGAATAATGGTGGAACAGGCATCTTGCCTGTTTGGTCAGGCCCTGGAAGCGGGTCCGTAGGACAGGGATGCCTGACCCGCCTCAACATACCCAATGAATTGGGCAACTACATAACCTCCTTCTGGATGAACCTCTTGAAAAGGTATAAAGAGATTACCACGCAAAAAACGACACCTATTCTGACTGCCCAGATAACCCCTAATACCTGTCCCAAGGTCCCGGCAATAAAACTTCCTATAGGCATAGTTCCCATAAACATCATTACAAAAAGCCCCATCACCCTACCCCTGAGCTGGTCAGGAACAATCTCCTGCAATAAGGTATTGCAGGTTGCGATTAAAGATATCATCCCCCAGCCGGCTCCTACCAGGAAAATCAAGGATAAGAAGAAATTCCCGGAAAAAGAGAAAAATATCAGGGAAAGGAAGAAGACTATTATCCCGGCTTGCATATATTTTAATTTCTCCTCGGTTTTCCTGGAGGCTAAACCCAATCCAGCAGCTATAGCACCAGCGCCGACTGCGGACATAAGAAACCCCAGACCGGAGGGACCCGCTTTCAAGATGTTCCTAGCAAAAACCGGCATCAAAACCGCGTAGGAAAAACCAAAAATGCTCATGGTGGAGGCCATAAGGATCAAAGCCAATGCCCTTTTATTACCGGTTACATAGGACACCCCTTCTTTGAAGCTGGTAAAAAAAGAGTTATTCTTTGTCTCAAAAACAATATCTTCCATCCTCATAAGAGATAGACCAACAATCACTGCTATGAAACTCACACCATTTAAGAAAAAACACCCTGCCTCTCCTACCAGACTGATTAAAATCCCGGCAACTGCAGGTCCTAATATTCTGGCACTGTTGAATATGAAGGAATTTAAAGCGATGGCGTTAAAGAGGTCCTCTTTCCCAACCATTTCTTTGACAAAAGCCTGCCTGGTCGGAGCATCAAAGGCATTAACCAGACCCAGGCATAAAGCCAAGACCATAACATGCCAGACCCTCACCAGTCCGGTAAAAGCCAGAAAAGATAGGATAAAGGCTAACACCATTGAGCTTGATTGGGTGAAGATGAGGAACTTTCTTTTCTTGATCCGGTCAGCCAGCACTCCGGCTGGAAGGGAGAGGAAAAAAACCGGCAGACCTGCAAAAGCGCTGACCAGCCCCAAGAGAAATGGAGAATTGGAAAGTCTCAGGACCATCCAGCCCTGAGCCATACTCTGCATCCAGGTCCCGATCAGGGAGATCATCTGCCCGAACCAGAAAAGCCGGTAATTACGGTGCCTCAACGACCGAAAAGTCTCCCAGAACCTCCCCTGCCTCTGGATTGTAGAAACCTGTCCTGAATTTTTCTGAGTTTCAAGCATTGATTGAGACAGTAGGGGCACGTTGCAACGTGCCCCTACAAATTTATGATTGTCTATGAGCGGTAGAACAGACATCCCTGTCTGTTCGGTCAGACAAGAATGTCTGACCTACCAAAAAACCTTTCCCGGTTTTGCTAAATAATACGGCAAATCAAAAGGGTTGTAAAGATATTTTTGGGATGTAGGGGCGACCCGCTCTTCGGCTTTGCTCAGAGCAGTGAGCCTGTCGAACTGCCGGGTCGCCTTTACAATATCCTACAGGTGGAACAGGCATCTTGCCTGTTCGGTTTTCGTAGCGCGACCCTTTTCCTGATAACGGAGACTACGTCTGGCGTAGCCACCGTAGGACAGGGTCGCATTGCGAGGCTGAAAGTCTCAAGACCCTTGACGGCCTCGCGCTACGATAGGTGAAACAGGAATGTCTAACCCACCCAAAAAAACGTCCTGACAGGAGTCAGGACGCTACATAAAATTGCATTGTGGAGTGCAAGAGCTTGCTCTTATCACAACTGGTGAGGGGAATCCAATTCCCGCACCAACAAAAGAAATAAATGTTACTTGAACTTAAATATTTTCTTCAGTTCATACGATATAAGATCCCGCTTCCTACATATAGGACACTTCTTACGCCACTTCTTACTTGCTGAGCGATTCTTATTTTTTAGTGGCGTGAAAAAGTGAAGTGCTAAACATTCTATTTTTGAAATCTCACTCTGGTTAGAAATAGAATAAACATCAATACGCTTTATTGATTGAAACCATCTTTTTTCAAAGTGATTTAATATTCTATTCTTACCTTGCGTAGTGCTACCAAGATATATACACTTTCGTCCATCCCAGAATATATAAATACAATATTGAGATAATTTATTGGATTCATACCAATCAGAGAAATTGCGCATCCTATCAACTACTCGCCATCCTTTTTCTTTTTTGTTGTGCCATTGACGCTTTCGTTTTTTATCATCGAGTTTTCTAAGTTCTGGCCGTGCTATTTCCATTGCTAAAATTTTGGTAGCAATATCTTGAAGTTTCTCTATACTTTTATTTAGTTTTTGCGGATCTAATGATGGAGGTTTTCCAAGTTTTACTATATTCATCTCGGAGAGAAGAGAGTGAGTTCTTTTATGGAAAAGGTGATTGAGTTCAATTTCAAATTGTTTACGCGCACTCATTCTATACCCTTCTTACATATTGTTTTTATCGTCATATTGCAGTCAACATAGGTCTATCGTCCCACCTTGAGGTCAAGCTGGAACTACAAGAAGTGTAACAGATATTCCTGCCTATCCTGTCAGACAAGAATGTCTGACCTACCATAATCTTGATTTATTCCTTTACCTCTCCCTCTTCTTTCCCTTCTTTTTTCCCTTCTTCCTTCTCCATCTCCTTTATTTTAGCCGCTTTTCCTCTCATCTTGCGCAGGTAGAAGAGCTTTGCCCTTTTTACTTTTCCTTCTTTGATGACCTCTATATTGGCAAGAAAAGGTGAGTGCATCGGAAATACCCTTTCCACTCCCACGCCGCTGGAGAGCTTGCGCACGGTGAAAGTTTGGGAAACTCCTTTTCCTCTTTTCTGGATCACTGCCCCTTCAAATATCTGAATCCTCTCTTTGTCGCCTTCCTTGATCCTTACGTGCACCTTGACCGTATCCCCGGGCTTGAAATCTACTTTTTTCTCTTTCAGGTATTTCCCTTCAACTGCTGATACCAGATCCATCTTTCTCCTCCTTTAGTTCCTGTATTTTCGATTTACTGGACATCTTCTTTGCTCGATGGATCGAGCGACTACATTACACGATTTTTTTGCGGGGCTGGGAGCCCCGCCTACGAGAATAAATATTGTCAATCTCTCGTAGGTCGGGCACCCTGCCCGACTTGTCACATTTGCGTATTTATTACGATAATTATCTCTCCTTTTCTATCTCCGAAAGTAATTTTTTATCCTCTTTGCTTAGCTCTATTTTATCCAGAAGCTCAGGTCTTTGCTCTATGGTTTTTTTTAATGCCTCTTTTCTTCTCCATAACCTTATCTTCTCGTGATTCCCGGACAGGAGCACCTCCGGCACTTTCAGACCTTTAAACTCTGCAGGCCGGCTATATTCCGGGTAACCCAAGAGACCCTCGTAAAAAGAGTCAGTTTCGGCTGATTGAAAATTCCCGATGAATCCTGGGATTAAGCGAATGACGCTATCCGTAATCACCAGAGCAGGAATCTCGCCGCCTGTCAAAACATAATCCCCAATCGAAAGCTCTTCCAAATCAAATAATAATTTTATCCTCTCATCCACCCCTTTATAGTGCCCGCAGATTATTACCAGACGCTCCTTTTTGGAAAACTCTTTAGCTTTTTCCTGGTCAAATTTTTTACCCTGAGCTGAAGTCAGAATTATGGGATATTTGTCTTTATTCTCCGCAGATGGAGTTTCAGACAGAATCGAATTCAAGGCAGAAGCTAAAGGCTCCACCATCATTACCATCCCGGCTCCGCCTCCAAAAGCAGTATCATCCACGCTTCTGTGTTTATCTATGGTGAAATCTCTGATGTCGGTAACTTTCACTTCTATTAACTTACTTTCCTGTGCTTTTTTCACCAGCCCTTCATTTAAAGGACTTGCAAAAAAGTTCGGGAAGATAGTTAGAATGTCTATTTGCATAAACCGAATACCAATCCTGTCATTCTGAAGGAGTCCCTACGGGCGAGACGACTGAAAAATCTTCAGAGATTTTTCGCTCCGCTCAGAATGACATCGGGTCGTTTCCCGTGCCGGTCGGGTCCCCTGACCCGGCAGAGAAACGAAGTTTTTTTTCAGTTCTGTCAGGACCTCAGTCCTGACAGAAGGTTAAAAAAGTAAAGCTAAAGCTTTACACTCCATTATTTTAATTTTTTCAAAGAACCTAATCCAAGAGACCTTCAATCGGTTCGATCCAGATAACCCTTTTTTCCAAGTCGATTTTTTTTACCACTTCCTTTACGAAAGGGATCAAATATTCTTCCTTCCCTTTTCTTACTGAAAGAACCGGGTTTGCCGGGAAAAGGAGAATCTCCATGACCTCGCCTATCTTCTTACCCTTCAGAGTGAGAATCTGACAGTTGACCAAATCAAAGACGTAATAACACCCTTCTGTCAGCAGAGGAACGTCTTTTTTATCGATTTCTAAATATTTCCCCTTGAGTCCCTCTGCTTTAGTCCGGTTGTCAATCCCTTCAAGTTGAAGCAGGACTTCCCCCTGGAAAATCCTGCTTCTCTTTATCCGGTAGGGCTTTTCTTTGGCATCTGCATCAGAGATAAAGACTTTTTCCACCTGGGAATATCTTTTTAAATCCTCGCAAAAGGGAGCTATTAAAAGCTCGCCTTTGACTCCCCAGGCTCGGAGGATTTTGCCGATTGCTACTCTTTCCAAAAAACTCTTTACTCCAGGATCTCCAGCATTGCCCGTTTCCCCTTCTTGGCAGAGGCTGCTGAGATCAGGATGCGGATGGCGCCGGCAGTTCTCCCTTTCTTTCCGATGACCTTTCCTAAATCTCCAGGCCCAACCCTCAGCTCGTACACGGTTGTCTTTTCCCCCTCCACCTCTGATACGGAAACCTGATCTGGATGATCCACCAGATTCTTCACTATGGTCTCAATGAACTGTTTCATCTTAAACCTCCTTTAAACAGTTACTCAGTTTTTGGTTCAGTCCCTTTGGTCTCTTTGGGTTCAGTCTCTTTTGCTCCTTTGCCTTTTCTCTTTTTCTTTCTCCTCCTCTCCGGAATAGTATTGGAGATTTCCATTCCGCTTACATCTGCCCCTTTTTTCAGGGCTAACCATTTCCCCAGCAGGCCTATCTTTCGGAAAAGAGAGTTGACCGTATCTGTGAGCTGAACTCCCTGCTTGAGCCAGTGAAAAACCCTCTCTTCTTTGAGCCTGACCGAGGCTGGTTTGTCTATCGGGCTATATTGTCCGATAGCTTCGATAAATCTGCCATCCCTGGGAGTACGAGAATCCGCCACCACGATTCGATAATAGGGCCTTTTCTTGGCCCCCATCCTCCTCAGTCTTATCTTGACTGCCAAATTCACCTCCTTCCTTTACCGTTACAGAATTAAGGTTTAAACATGGTTTTCAGTTTCCTCAAATCCATTTTATTAAAATCTTTGATCATCTTTTTCATCATAAAAAACTGCTTCAAAAGCCGGTTGATTTCCTGCAAATCAGTTCCGCTGCCTGAGGAGATCCTTTTCTTTCTCGAACCATCTATGATCTGGGGCTTTAACCTTTCCTCTTCAGTCATCGAGTTTATGATGGCTTCTACCCTCACCAGTGCTTTATCATCCACAGAAAAACCTTTTAAAGACCCGCCTATTCCAGGGATCATACTCAGAATCGAATCTAATGAGCCCATCTTTTTCAACTGCTGGAGCTGAGAATAGAAATCTTTAAAGGAAAATTGTTCTTCGCGTAGTTTCTTCTCTAATTTTTCTGCCTCTTCCTGGCTTATAGCCTCCTGAGCCTTCTCCACCAGGGTAACGACGTCACCCATCCCTAATATGCGGGAAACCATCCTCTCAGGATAAAAAACCTCTATGGCATCTAACTTCTCACCGGTGCCGACAAACTTAATCGGTTTTCCAGTTACCGCTCTAAGTGAGAGAGCTGCACCTCCCCGGGCATCCCCGTCTAATTTGGTTAAGAAGATTCCGTCTATTCCCAACCTCTCCTCAAAGCTTAAGGCGATATTCACTGCATCCTGGCCGGTCATAGAATCTGCAACTAAGATTACCTCCTGAGGAGTAACTTCCTTTTTTATCAAGGCCAGCTCTTCCATCAGTTTCTCGTCTATGTGCAGTCTTCCAGCAGTATCTATTATAACCAGATCCAGTCCTTCTTCCCTGGCTTTAGCCACTCCGGATTGACAGATCTTCACCGGGTTTTCTTTGGAGGAATACACTGGTAAACTCAAACTTTTTCCAAGTATCTTCAGTTGTTCGACTGCCGCAGGCCTCTGGACGTCTGCGGCTATAAGAAAAGGAGACTTCCCTTTTTTTCGATAAAAGCTGGCTAATTTCCCGCAGGCAGTGGTCTTGCCTGAGCCTTGCAATCCTGCTAACATCCAGACCGTGGGACCTGATGAGGAGAATTTCATTACTGAGCTATCTTTTCCCAGAAGCAGAGTCAGCTCATCGTAGACGATTTTTACAACCTGCTGCCCGGGGGTTATACTCCTTAATACTTCCTGGCCAATCGATTTCTCCTCAACTTTGGAGATGAAATCTTTGACCACTTTGTAGTTGACATCCGCCTCTAAAAGAGCACGCCTTACCTCTTTTAAGGCTTCCTTGATATTGTTCTCCGTGAGTTTTCCCTGGCCGCGGAGTTTTTTTAAGATCGACTCTAACCTGTTAGACAGCTCAGCAAACATAAAAAAACCCTTAAGTCCTTAGACTAATTTACCCAACTTCTAAAGGAGTTTATAACCAGCACCATTTTGTTGGGATTGCAAATTTTTAATATAACAGTCAAACCTGAAAAAGCAAGAAAAATCTAACCCTCTCTTAGCTCTTTTATTATTTTTTTGTAATCCCTGCTTTTGAACACTGCATCCCCTGCCACCAAGATCGTTGCACCTGCCTGCTTCACTTTCCCAGCAGTTGAGGAATTGACACCCCCATCCACCTCGATTTCGATCTTTAAGTTGTTATCCTGAATGAACTTCTTAGCTTCCTTTACCTTGTCTAAGATAGAGGGAATAAATCTTTGCCCTCCGAACCCCGGGTTCACACTCATCAAAAGAAGCAGGTCAATCTCCCCGATTACCGGCTTTACCAGGCAGAATGGAGTAGCCGGATTGAGCACGCATCCGTTTTTCACTCCCAAGCTCTTGATCCGGGTCAGAGTCCGGTGCAGGTGTCTGTTCCCTTCCAAGTGAACAGTAAGGTAATCTGCGCCTGCTTCCACGAATTTCTCCAGATACAAATCAGGGTTATCAATCATCAGATGCACGTCCAAAGGCAATTTAGTACACAATCGGACTAAATTCACAACCATCGGTCCAAAGGTGATATTAGGAACAAAATGACCATCCATAATATCCAGATGAATCAAGTCCGCTCCGGCCTTTTCCACCTCCCTTATTTCACCTGCTAAATTTCTAAAATCTGCTGAAAGTATGGATGGCGCGATTTTAATCAACTTCCCACCATCTTTAGCTGTTGGTTCATAGTTCATGGTTCTTGTTTCATCACTCTCTGTTGGTCTCCAGACTGCGTAGGGGTGGAGCTTGTTGAGCTTTGCGAAATCCCGACTGCGGGGTCTCTCCACCCTCTTTGTCAAGGGCGTCCAATTGGACGCCCCTATGCGATTTCTTAATTTTTTTATTCCTTTTGCCTCCTGCCTTAAGACTTTGGACTTCTGCCTTTAGCCTGTTTTTAGCTCGGCAGACTTGTCTGACATTTACGCTCGGAGACATAAAGCCTCCTCTACGCGATTTTTAGTCTGTAGCTACCTGCTCCTTGCTACCAGCCACAAGCTATTTCAGTCCGTCGTGCTAACCTCTAACTCCACTATGCTCCCTTTCCTGACCTCAGCCCCTTCTTTGGGAATTTGTTTTAATACTGTTCCTGGAAGCAATTTGTTTTTTACCTTATACTCGATCTTTCCTATTTTTAAGCCGAGTTTTTCTATCTTGGAGCTTACGTCTCTGATATTATCACCCTTGAATTTTGGCACCTTGACTATCTCCAGGGTATCTGTCTGCTCCTGATTAACCACAACTCTTATCTCCATCCCAAGCGGCACAACTGTTCCTGCAGATGGAAAGCTGACAATCACCTCATCCCTGGGCAGACTGTCTACCGAAACATATACCGGGTTACCGATTTTCAAACCACGATTAGCCAGGGCTAACTCAGCCTGCCGATAAGTCATCCCTTTAAGCTGGGGAACAGTTGCTTTTTCCCCGCCTTTGCTCAGCACTACTTTTATCTTTCTGCTCTTTTTGACCTTGGACTCTGAATCAGGCATTTGATAGATAATCGTCCCGGCTGGCTGTTTCAAATCATATTCTTCGCCTATGACCCTCAGGCCCAGACCTTTATCTTTGAGTATGGTCTCAGCCTCTTCTTGAGTCAAACCTGTCAGATTCGGAACCACAGACTCCTGACCTAATCTTACAAAAAACGGCATCAAAACCTGGTCGAAAACAATGGCAAGAAACAGAACCGCCAGGATATAGACTCCGATACGTCGTGCCCATTTCCTTTTGATGAGTTGAACGAGCCCAGCTTTTATTTTATTCCAATCCATTCGGTTAAATATAATCTTTCCAAACCCAAAGTCCAAAAAAAATGTGTCTTTTTATACCCGTCTTACGTCTAACTTCTTACGTCTTTCCTCCTTTGAACAATTAAACCATTAAACCTTCCTTAACCGCGCCGCAAAAGTTCCATCCAGGCCATTAATATGAGGATACGTTCGAACAAATCCATTCTCATTTACTACTTTTCTATCAACGTAATCCGAGGCACTCTCTTTTCTGAAGTTCCTTCCCTGTTCGAGAAACTGCTCGATCACCTCCTCGTTTTCCTCTTTAGTGAGAGTACAGGTGCTATAAACGATAATCCCACCCTTTTTAACCAGTTTCGCCGCATTTAAAAGTATGGCCGACTGAAGCTCAGCCAGCCTTTTTATATCCTCTTTTTTCTTCTGCCATCTGGCATCAGAATTTCTGCCCAAGACCCCTAAACCGGAACAAGGTGCATCAATCAAAATCCTATCCACCGGCTCAGTAGAATAATTCCGTGCATCTCCGATTTGAAACAAGACGTTTTTCACTCCCAATCTTTCACAATTTTCTTTTACTTTTTCCATCCTTTCCGGATTTAAGTCCAGAGCTATCAGCTTACCCGAATTTTTCATTAATTCTGAAATGTAGGTCAACTTACCTCCCGGTGCTGCACACATATCTAAAATAGTCTCACCGGCTTGAGGGCTTAAAAGTCTAACCGGGAATCCGGCGCTTTCATCCTGGGGATAAACATAGCCTTTCTGAAAAAGGAAAAGGTATTCCAAATCGATTTTTGATTCTATCCAGTAAAAGTTTTCAAAGAAACTCCCTTTTCGGTATTTTATCTTTTTCAGCTCCAGGGCTCTTTCCAAATCTTTTTGACTGATCTTCAAGGAATTAAGCCGAAAGGAAAGTTTTGCTTTTTGGTTAAAAGTCTCGCACAGCTTTACAGTCTCCTCTTCACCGAATTGTTTAAGCCAATCCTTTATCATCCAGTCCGGAAAAGAATAAATTGTTCCGATGGCTTTAACCTTGTCCTCTTCAATTGAAGGGAAAATGACTCTTTTCTTATCGCGGAGATAGTTCCTCAGAACCGCATTGACCAGACCGGCTGTCCCCTTATGTCCGAACTTTTTAGCTAATTTTACTGACTCATCTACCGCTGCCCGGTCCGGCACCCTATCGAGACAATCAATCTGATAGAACCCCAGCCTTAATGTATTCCGTATCCAGGGAGTCAAATCCTCAATCTTCCTTTTGAGGAAAAAACTTGTGATATAATCCAGTCGTCTTCTGAGCCTGGTGACACCGTTGACCAATTCCCGAACGAACCTTGTATCCAAAGATGATAGTTTGAATCTTTTTGAATATTCCTCAACGGTCTCATTCGCAAAAGCAGATTTGGTTTCTATGTCATACAAAATCTTGAGAGCAATTTCTCTGGGGTTGATTTTATTCATTTTCGGAGTTATTGTCCTTTGTAGGGGAGGGGCTTGTTGAGCTTTGCGAAATCCCGCTTTAGCTGGGTCCCTTCCCGACCCGCGGGAGACTACACGGTTCGACGGGCTCACCATCCCTGAGCGAAGTTGAAGGGAAGGGTCTCCCCTACAAAATCCCTCTCGCAAGGCTGAAGCCTTGCCACACA
The DNA here is from genome assembly GCA_022865345.1 of Candidatus Zixiibacteriota bacterium. Taxonomy (NCBI): domain Bacteria; kingdom Pseudomonadati; phylum Candidatus Zixiibacteriota; species Candidatus Zixiibacteriota bacterium. The sequence goes on along the minus strand of JALHSU010000085.1, from coordinate 4,067 downwards.
TTTTTTATTTTAGTGGCTCAGGCATCCTTGCCTGAGCAAAGGAACAGGCAAGATGCCTGTTCCACCGTTTTTCAACCCTTAAACCTTTGATCCATTGGACTATTGAACCTTCTCATATTATTTCCATAGGCGACAATAATTGATCCTGTCTTTTGATCAAAAGCCCTTCCCTTCTAAACAACAAACTCAAAACCTCTTTTTCCTTCATCCCGAACCCGGAGATTAATACCTCCTGTGGTTTGGCATATCCGGCACTGCCTACGGACAAGAGCAAATTCAAGGTAGAATCCTCATTTTCAAGCTTCAAAATATCAAATCTTATATCTACTTCTCTTAGCTTTTCTTTTGATACACGGGATACCATCAGATTCCTCAGTGAGAGGACATATTCTATTTTCCCCTGTATTTCCTTTCCTGAGAAAGTTAATTCCACTTTATAAAAAGCCGCATTAATAGCTGAAGATAAGGACTCCGCTTTAGTAAAGATTGTCTTCCCTTCCATAATCTTAAATCCTTGAGGCAGAGCTTTATTTAACCTTGAAAGATGCTCATTGGAAAAAGGCTCAGTCAGCTGAATGTCTAAATATTCTGCCTCTGACACAAACCCCAGAGGAAGGGGTGGACCAAAAGCAATCCTGGGATGAGGATGAAAGCCTTCCGAATAGGCAATCGGAATTCCAGAGCGCCTGATTGCCCGCTCAAAAGTCCTGAGCACATCTAAATGAGAGGTAAATCTTACTCCCTCTCCCTTACTCCATTTTAACCTGACCTTGCTCCGGGCAACAGTTGAGGTTGGTGTTGAGGTGACTTTTTTCTTTTTTCTGCCGTAAAGCTCCTCTTCTTTTTTCTCTGGTTGAGCCAAATACAAAGGAGTCTTTTCGTCTTCTAACTTTTTTTCCTCAGCCACCTTTTCTGTGGAAAAAGCCCTCTCTCTTTCCCTTTTGAGAAAATCTTTACTCAGCCCTTTATCTATGTGATCCCACGGAAGGACATCATTTAAGTCTCTGGGACTAAGGTAATCTTGCGGGTCAATCCCATTTTCCTCAAAAGCGTTTCTCCAATAAACGTAGTTGAAAAACTCAGTCCAGGCATCTAATCTCGCCCCATTTTTCCAGGCAGAGTGAATGACTTTGCCGAGTTTTCTGTCTCCTCTTCCTAATACCCCTTCTAAGAAAGATACCAGAGGGTCCCGATAACTTACTTTTAGATTTCTGAAATCCAGCAAGTCTTTAAGGAGTGAAATCCTCCTTTCGATCTCGTTAATCTTTTCCTGTTTTTCCCATTGAAAAGGAGTATATGGCTTGGGTGTGAAAGGGGAGATAGTTACGTTAACACTTTTTCCCGGACCGAAAGTTTTACCTAGCTTGAACACTTTCCCGACCAAATCGGCAATTCCTTTTAAATCTTCATCCGTCTCAGTGGGAAGTCCGATCATAAAATATAGCTTGATCAGGTTCCAGCCAGAGGAATAGGCTATCTCCACGCTTGAAAGCAAGTCCTCCTCAGTGATATTTTTTCTTATGACATCTCTTAATCTTTGGGTTCCAGCCTCAGGTGCAAAAGTCAACCCGGTCTTTTTGGTCTGGGTGATGGTTTTGGCTATCTCCATAGAAAATGAGCCCGGACGCAAAGAGGGCAGGGCAATGGAGACCCTTTTAGGATAAAATTTCTTCTGCAATCTCTGGACTAACTCAGGCAGATTTTTATAATCAGTTGATGAAAGAGAAAGCAGGGAGATCTCCTCATAGCCGGTACTGGCGAGTCCGCAGTCTGCCTCTTTTAAAATCTGCTCTATGTCCTTTTCCCTTTTGGGTCTGTAGATCGAAGTGGCTTCACAAAAACGACAAGCCTGGCCGCACCCTCTCATAATCTCTAAGGTAAGCCGGTCATGAGTTGTCTCAATAAAGGGAACCAGAGGCGCCTGAGGATAATATTCAGGCTTTAACTCGGAAACAGTTTGAGCGTTGACTTTTTCTGGTGTTTCTGGAATTTTCCTCCAGACCCCTATGAAGCGATTATTAGCATCATATTTTGGCTTGTAAAAAGATGGAACATAAACTCCGGAGATTCTGGAAAGCTCGACTAAAAGCTCTCTTTTTTTAAGGTTTTCTTTTTTCCCTTTTTCAATTGAATCCAGAACCTGATGAATGACCTCCTCTGCATCCCCTATCACAAAAAGATCAAAGAAATCAGCCATCGGCTCAGGATTAAAAACCGAAAACCCGCCAGCTATGACCAGTGGAAAATCTTCTCCTCTCTCCTTTGAGAATAAGGGTATACCGGACAGACTCAGGACGTTCAGCACCCCGGTATAATTAAGTTCATAGGTCAGGGAAAATCCGAGAACATCGAATTCCTTCAAAGGAGTATGACTTTCCAGTGAGAAAAGAGGTATGGAATTATTTTTCAAAATTTCCTCTGCATCGGGCCAGGGCAAAAAAGCTCTCTCACAACGGGAATTAGGTCTTTGATTGATGATATGATACAAAATCTGCAAACCTAAATATGACATTCCGTTCTCATAGATATCAGGATAGATCAGGGCAAATTTAAGTTTCCCCTCAGATTCCTTTTTGATGACGTTCAGCTCATTCCCGACATATCTGCCGGGCTTCATCACAAAAGGAAGAAATTCTTTTTTTATTCTTTCAGACAAGGGGTGCATAGTATCTTATGCCCGTTATTTTTTTAGAATAAATACACTCAGCCAAAGATAAAATAAATAAAGAGAAAAATCTACAAGAATGTAGGGACAGAATCCGCCACAGGTGGATTCTGTCCCTACAATGTGTGCGACCCTGAAAGGGTCGCGCTACGACAGGCGCAGAGACGCATAGCTATGCGTCTCTACAAAAAATTAGGGGCGGGGAAACCCCGCCCCTACGACAAATTGTGACTATACCGTCTCCATCCCTTTTTTTAGAGCCTCAGAATCTAAATCTATAATCTCCTGCCTGGCGTGGGAGAACACCTTTTGCAAAGATTTTTTCAGCCCTTCAAAAGAGATTGCACCGGTTAATTTAGAATAAGCCCCGATCATAACCATATTGGCTATCTTGATAGTGCCCAATTTTTCAGCGATCTCGTTTGCCTGGATATACTGGACCTTCACATCTTCTCTCTTAGGCTTTCCTGCAACCAGGGAGCTATTGATTAAGAGCAGGCCTCCTTTTCTAACTGAAGCTTCAAACCGGGCTAAAGAAGGTTCGTTCATCACTACCAGAGTGTCAGGATAAGCCACCACCGGAGAAGCTATCTCCTCAGAGGAGATAACCACTGAACAGTTAGCAGTCCCGCCTCTCATCTCCGCGCCATAAGCCGGGAAAAAGGTAACATATTTCCCGTCTGTCATCCCGGCATAAGCCAAAAGTATACCTGCTGAGATTATCCCCTGTCCCCCGAAGCCCGACATTATAACACCTTGATACATCCATTCCTCCGATTTATAATCAGTCTATGCTTTTATTTCCAGTTCATACTCACTTTAGCGGTGTAAGAGCTTATTTGTCATTCTGAGGGAGTCCCGCTTTCAGCGGGATGACCGAAGAATCCAGATTCTTCGTCCTACGGACTCAGAATGACACTACACCAGTAAAACCTCACAGCTTCATTCTGTATTTCTTTTAACAATCTATACTGTGCTTCTTTCAAGTTCATAGCCGCTTTAGCGGCGTAAAAACCCTGACTAAAGTCAGTTCGAAATAGCCTTGTTCTATCTTTTTTTTCACAACCTATACCGTTTCCAGAACCTTCTTTGGCTCTGGCTTAACTTGCTCCTTTTTCCCTTCAATGGTCTTGTACTCGCCCAGAGGGAAAAACGGAATCATCATCTTCTCCACAAAATCGATCCCCTGCAGAGGAGTCATAAACCAGTCTGTGGGACACTGGGAAACTATCTCCACCAAGGAGAACCCCTCATCGTTCATCTGCACTTGAAATGCCTTTTTAATGGCTTTTTTGGCTTTTAAGACATTGGCTGGTTTGTGTACTGATACTCTGGCTAAATAAGCAGGTGCTTCCAAGGTGGCTAAAAGCTCACACACTTTAATCGGATACCCGGCAACCCT
>JALHSU010000084.1 GCA_022865345.1 Candidatus Zixiibacteriota bacterium | reverse complement strand
GGTCCAATTCCTGCTCTGATAGTTTTGATTTTAGATATAGGCAAGGGACTGGTTGCTACGCTTTGGCTGGGTCGAATATCTATTGGCCAGCCGTTTCTTAATCCGGTCAGCCTGATGATACTGGCAGGCATAGCAGTAATCCTGGGTCACGTTTTTCCCGTTTTCGTGGACTTCAAAGGAGGGAAGGGGGTCGCTACTGGCCTTGGGGTATTGATCTCTCTTGCTCCAATTGAAACTGTCATAGCTCTGATACTTTTTTTGATAGTAGTAGGAATTACGCGTTACGTTTCCCTGGGGTCATTATCCTCAGCTTCGTTTATACTCCTTGCCTTAACTTTTGAAAAATATTATCTTCATAAACCGATTTCGCTAGTATTACTGGTGACGGTTCTGGTACTGACGATTTTTATTTTCTATACACACCGGTCGAATATTAAAAGATTGTTGGATGGAACTGAGAATAAATTTAGAAAAAAACAAAACATCTAACCCTGGAGTGCAAACCTTTAGGTTTGCCAAAGTGGTAAAACTAAAGTTTTACACTCCATTTTCTGTTACATAAATGACAAAAATAGCAGTCTTGGGAGCAGGAAGCTGGGGGATAGGGGTTTCTGTACTCCTCAATTCAAATCAACATAAGATTACTTTATGGGAATTTAATCCCCAGGATATGCTCCACTTGAAAAAGCAGAGAGAGCATAAGAGTAAACTTCCCGGAATCGTAATTCCAGAGCAAATTGAAATCACTGACCAACTGGAAGAAGCTGTTACCGGTGCTGAGCTTTTAGCTTTGGCCTTACCATCCCATACAGTCCGGGAAGTCGCGAAAAAGTTAGCCCGGATTTCCCTGGATAACCCTTTGATCGTGAGTCTATCCAAGGGAATTGAAAACGATACCCTGAATCGGATGTCAGAGGTCTTGACTCAGGAGATGCCTGAGAATCTTCACGATAATATCGTCACTTTGTCAGGTCCCTGCCATGCAGAAGAGGTCGCCAGAAAAATGCCGACTTCAGTGGTTGTCGCAGGGTTGCACGAGGAAGCCGCCAGAGAGGTTCAGAAGATTTTTATGAATAATTTTTTCCGGGTATACACCAGCGATGACCTGGTAGGCGTGGAATTGGGCGGTTCTTTGAAAAACGTCATCGCCATTGGCTCAGGGATTTGCGATGGGCTAAAATTAGGGGATAATGCCAAGGGTGCGCTTCTTACCAGGGGGTTAGCTGAGATGACCAGGTTGGGGACAAAGCTTAGTGCTAAACTCTCGACTTTCGCCGGACTATCCGGTATGGGGGATCTGATTACCACCTGCATTAGCCAGTACTCCAGAAACAGATACGTAGGAGAGCAGATCGGAAAGGGTAAAACCCTTAAACAAACACTTGAAGGGATGGTTATGGTGGCTGAGGGGGTAAAGACCACGAAATCGGCTTATCAATTATCTGAAAAACACAAAGTCGAGCTGCCGATTGCCTATCAGGTTTACCGGATATTATTTGAAAATGTCGAGCCCCAAAAAGCTTTAATGGAGCTTATGACCCGCGGACCAAAATCCGAAATTTGGAGTTGACAAGTTAATATTAAAGTTTATCTTTAAGCCTGACATATAAAGTTTGTCTTTAGGGCGTGTCGAAAAACCCTTTTGATGTCTTTGCGAGGAGTCCTCTGGACGACGAAGCCCAGATGGGCTTCGTCCTACGGACTCGCAATGACAGTTTTCCGAACTTTTCCAACAGTCCCTTCAAGGTGTAAAGGGGAATAAAGATGAAGCAAAAAACAGGAGATATGATAAGCGGGAAGCTCTACTACTCCATCCGGGAAGTAAGCGAGATAACCAGCATCAAGCCTTACGTGCTGAGATTCTGGGAAAAGGAATTTCCTACTCTTAGACCGAAAAAGAACCGGGCTGGCAACCGCACCTATCAGTTGAAAGATATTGAGCTGTTAAAGCAGATAAAAAATCTGCTGTACGATGAGGGGTATACCATTGAGGGAGCCAGGTCTCAGCTAAGGGGATTCAAGGCTTCAGAGGTGGTGAACGTGGAGAAGGCGGAAGATAAAGAGATAGACAAAGATAAGATGAAAAATCTCCTGCGGGATATTAAGCAGGAGCTTGGCGAGATATTGAAGATAATAAGTTGATATAATCGGGGCGTAGCGCAGCCTGGGTAGCGCACTTGCTTGGGGTGCAAGTGGTCGTCCGTTCAAATCGGATCGCCCCGAT
>JALHSU010000083.1 GCA_022865345.1 Candidatus Zixiibacteriota bacterium | reverse complement strand
TTTTCTTCCTGCTAAGAAAACATTTTAAACTCTTTATTTTTTTTCTGCTCCTGATACTGGGAAATTCAGCCACTATTATCATTCTTCCCTCTGAGTTTATCTCCACCAGCCTTGATTTTCAGGGATATATACTTCCGGTAATTTTCTCGTTTGCCTTTATGTTTGGAGTGGGGATTTTATTTCTGCTGAAGAGTATCAATGAGTGGATTGTTAGAAGTAATTTCAGTTCTGGCTTCAATAAAAGTCTGAAAATCGTATTCTCTATCTTCTTTTTTTCAATTTCTCTTTTGCCTTTTTTGACTTTTTACCGGCTGGCAGACTTGTCTAAAAACGATTTGGCTTATAAGTATGGAAAAGCAGTTCTCTCACCCTTAGAGAGGAATGCAGTGGTTTTTATCGATAATCCAAATCTCTATTTTATCCTTTCTGCTCTGAGGTATGGTGAAGGGTACAGGAGGGACGTGGCAGTTTTAGACCGCAGTCTGTTGCAGGCGGAATGGAATTGTCAGCAGGAAAGGAAAAACTATCCTAAGCTATTTTCAGATATTAAGGCTGACTTGCGAGGCGAGTATCTATTCTTGAGCTTAATGACTCAAGGGCTAAATCGAAATTTCCCGGTATACATGGAATATACTGAGAGAGACTCAGAACTGGTAAATTTTCTATCTCCCGCAGGTCACCTTTACAGATTGGGCAAGAGGTTTTCAACCGAGCTTTCGCCGGAGCTTTTGAAAAAGCAGAGGGATTTTGAAAGCAGCTTTTATTCACGAAAAGAGGATAAAATATTCCAGAGAGATGTAGATGCTCTGAGGATGTTCGTGTATATCACCTATCGCTGGGGGCTTTACTATGAACAAAGGGGGATGTTTAAAGACGCTTTAAGGAATTTTTCCTCAGCCTTAGAGTTGGACTCTTCGAGTTCTGAACTTCAAGTAAAAGTTGAAAGATTAAGAAATAGATTACAGCTGGCTAAAAATTGAACAAGGGAGTAGCTTGCATTTCGCAAGGAATTAAGCGAAATACGTTTTTTTAAAGAATTGAAAGCATCTTATCTACTCTGCCTGTGGAAGGTAATGTTTTTGTATAAAACGACTTATCAAAATGACTTCGCTTCTGGCATAACCTTTGCTTTTAAGTTAATAGCAAAAGTGGAAATTGAGTTGAAAACTAAACCGTTAACTTTAACTGAAGGAGAGGAGGTGGAAAGAAATGCTGAGCAAGAAGAGAAATGGGCAGAAGGGTTTCACCCTGATCGAGTTAATGATCGTGGTAGTCATTATCGGTATCTTGGCCGCCCTGGCTATTCCCAGGTTTATGCGGGCAACTACCAAGTCCAAACAGTCTGAAGCCAAGATGATCCTGAAACAGATATACACCATGCAGCATGCCTATCGGCAGGAGTATGACGCTTACTGCTGCAATGGAGCTTCAGCCACAGCTGGTGGCTCTATCCCGGTCCTGGGAATCGATGTCATGGTTAATGCCAGATATACTTATACCTTAGTTGCGGCTGCGAATACTTTCACTGCCACTGCTGCTGGTAACCTGGATGATGACGCTACTGTCGATACCTGGACAATCGATCAAGCTGGTACACTCACCTGTACCATTAATGATGCCTCGAGCTAACTGGCGAGGGCAGCAAAACTGAGTTAGTCCGGTCCACCTCTGGTGGACCGGGCTAAGGTAACCTGAAGGATCGAAGATGTATAACAGGAAAGAAAAAGGATTCACCCTGATCGAGCTGATGATTGTGGTTGTCATTATAGCGATCTTAGCAGCTTTAGCTATCCCCAAATTTATGCAGGCTACGACTAAATCCAAGCAGACCGAAGCCAAGCAAATCCTGAAACAAATATATGCAATGCAACATGCTTACCGTCAGGAGTATAACAGTTACTGCTGCAACGGGGTCTCGGCTTCAGCCGGAGGTTCTATTATGAGTCTGGGAGTGGA
>JALHSU010000082.1 GCA_022865345.1 Candidatus Zixiibacteriota bacterium | reverse complement strand
TTTAATTACTTACCTCATAAAAGGTGGAGACCCACCATCTAGCTGATGCTATGGGCACGAAGGATTCCGCTTTAGACTCCTGTTAAACCTGAAATATTTCGATACCCTGTGCGTGTTAATGGAAGATCCAGTTACCCTACCATCTAATTCTACATATCTGTTGAAAACTATATAGAACTGCACAGTGGGGTAAAGCTTGTTCAGCTTGCTTGCTCTGTTTTTAGTAGTGCTTAAGTGAGTTTGTTCTGAGAAATCTATTGCAGATTCTTTTAAGGGAATATAGTCAGACAGAGATAAAAAGTAGGGGAGCTCCCCCGCCCCTACCGATTACCTAGATCTCAAAAAATTAAATCAATCCAAATTCTTTTTGCAGTGCCTGTGCAGCTAATTCAAGCTGGTTCTTGGATATAAGGCAATGCAAACAGGTCATCGAAGTCGAAACAGCCTGAATGTTGATATTATGGGAGGCTAAAGTGTCAAAAGCCCTTCCTGCTATTCCCGGGGTCTGGGAGAGCTGGGGATGGGTAACAGTCACCAAAGCCACTTCCGGGTCGATTGATACCTCCTGGGCTTTGATATCTTCCCTGATCTTTTTCAGCTCGAACATCGCGTACTGCATATCTTTTTTTGCCAGCACGAAAGTGATGTTTACCTTCCCGCTGGTGCTGGAGGACGAGGTTATCAACTGTACATTAACCCCGTGCGACCACAAACTGCCGAAAATCCTGGCAGCAATACCGGGCAGGTCCGGGACAGAAACCAGGGTCACTTTGGATATATCCTTCAGACTTTGAACTTGAAATTCAGCCATATAATCCTCTCCATTTTAGGAATTCTTATTTGTCAAAGAAGCCTACTTCCCCAAAAACAAAATACCACAAATCGGTTTAAAGTCAAATAATTTGTGAATGATTTCACAAAAAAAGTAAAAAAGGGCATTAGGACAGACTTTATCTTATTACTAAGAGCTTAGAGATGTTTCGGCTAAAAGCTACAAAGGGGTGGTAATCCCTGATGGCAAGGGAGGGCAAGCTAAAGAATTTTCCATGAGTCGAAATAGGAATTTTCAATGGATTTAACGGTAAGGTTTATTTATCTTCTTACTGATGAGAGACTTTTTCAGGAGCAGCGGTTTCATCCTTTTTCTTTGGCTCCTGATTATCGGGGTCGCCTTAATCGGCTCTCCTTATAATCAGAGCCACAACTTCCTCCTGAAAACTGTTTTGTTTCAAACCTTTATTTTGGGTTTATTTCTCCTTTTTATTCTTAGTCTTATTTTATTCAAAAAATGGCAAATCAGATTTCCGTTGAGATATCCGATCCTTGTTTTCTGCGGATATGCACTTCTGTCACTGCTTTTTAGCCAGTATAAATATGCTTCTTTTTCCGGATTCCTGAGGATCATCTCCTTTTTTCTGCTGTATCTTCTTGTAGTCAACCTGGTTTCAGACTTCAAGAGAGTTTCCTACCTGGTGAAAGCTGTGATTATATCAACCGCATTAGTCTCCTTGATTGGCCTACTGCAGGTATTGGGAATTTCTTTTACTGCCTGGATACCAGCTTTCCCCAGCCGGATCAGTTCCACTTTTGGCAATCCTAATTTCCTGGGAAGCTTTTTAGCTATAACCCTGCCTTTGACAGCAGTATTCTTCTTGACCTCTGCAAACAGAAAGAAGCTGGTCTATCTTGCCATATTTCTTTTAGGATTAGTGGGTTTACTCCTTACCAGAAGCAGGGGAGCGATAACAGCCTCGATTTTATCTTTTCTTTTGCTGTCTGGAACAATTGTTTTCGGCAGATCGCGGGATTTTATTGAAAAAAGAAAGTCCTTTGCACTGCTGGGACTGTTGGTCGTTGCGGTGCTCGTTCTCTTCATTCTCGTTGACTCAGGTGCAGAAAGCATCACAAAAAGATTTTCGGAGACCTCTCCGGGAGAGGGGAGTATGTTCTACCGCCTGAAGATCTGGGAGTCTACTCTAAATCTTATCCGCCACAATTTCTTTTTTGGGACAGAACTGGGGACTTTTCAGATTTATTTTCCTCAGTATACTTTTCCGGATTTCTATAAACTTGTCCCTATCGGGAATCTTCTGCATGCGGAGAATGAGTATCTGGAAATCTGGTCAGAATCAGGAATAATCGGACTGGTGCTTTTTCTCTGGATTATATCTGGAGTATTTTATCTGGCTCTCAAGTTCATCTACTCAAAAGCTGAGATTAAGCAAAGAATTATAGCTACGGGACTTCTCACCGGAATAAGCGCGGGTTTGGTGCAGGGTTTAGTTTGCGTCAGCTTGAGGTGGACTGGGCCCGATTTCTTCTTCTGGCTATCTATTTCTTTATTAATGGCTTTGATCTCATATTCTGAAAAAACTGAGGGAAATGAGTCGAATGTCTTGTCGTCAAAAAAGTTACCAGGAGGATTGAAAGTCATACTTTATGTTATGATTGCGACTTTTACTGCCATCTTCGGCATCTGGCAGATAAAGGGGTATTCAGCCAATATATATTTAGCCAGGGCTCAAGCTTACATTAATACCGGGAGTAAAGTGAAAGCTATTCCAGAGCTTAAACAGGCATATAATAAAAATCCATATTGTCTGGAGGCGATATTTTTGCTGGGTTGTCTGAACTTAGAACTGCAGAGATATTCTGAATCAAAGGACTGGTTTGCTAAGCTCCAAAACCTTGCTCCGGATTATGGGAACATACACGAATGGAAAGGATTACTTCTTAACAGGAGCGGTAAATTTGAACAGGCAGAAGAAGAATATAAAAAAGCTGTCAGGATGAATGGTTCAGGCATGAATCATAATTTTTTAGGTGAAGCATATGCCAGCCAGGGAAAATTTGATCTGGCAGAGAAAGAGTTCGAAAGAAGTATAGAGATGGACTCTTCCTTGGTCACATCCCGGATCAATTTAATTCAGCTTGACCTGCTTCGAGGAAAATATGATCGGGTGTTAGAAAAAGGGGGAAAGGTATTGAAAATGTCGAATATTAAAAAAGAGGAAAAGGGTTCTCTCGAATTACTTTTAGCCACTGCCGGTCTCAGATTAAATAGGGCGGATGAAGCAATGATAAAAATAGATTCGATTATAGCTTGGGGACCTGACTCAACCCAGAAGGATAAAATAGCTGATTTGCTCCAGAGATCTGCCTGGGAGATGGTCAGAAAGAACCAAAGCCTCAACCGGGCATTGGTCTTCTGTGAGAAAGCTCTGTCTTTGAAGCCATCTCACCCGGAGATCATTTACGATACTCAGGGATGGGTATATTTCAGGAAAGGGGAATATGCCAAAGCGCAAGCATTCATGAAAAAAGCAATGGAGAAAAGTCCGGAGGATGAAAAATTCCAGAGAGATTTAGAGATTGTCTCTAACGCACTGAAAGGGATTAAACAGGAGATAGAGATCAAATAAAAACAGGGTAAAGGCATCCCTCATTGCTTGGGATAGGGGTTGCTCCCCTATCCCTTTTCTCTACGGTCAGTCCGCCTCTGGCGCGACTGACCGAGCAGTAGGGGTAGCGCTGTCTCTACCATGCAATGACAAGAC
>JALHSU010000081.1 GCA_022865345.1 Candidatus Zixiibacteriota bacterium | reverse complement strand
GAAAGTTAGGTTTGAACCCTCATTAATGCTTCTGGGACCGATCGAGTCTAATATCGGCGCCTGGTTCCCGGCACTGGTTACGGTTATTGCCACTACCTCACTGTCTGCTAACCCCACTGTGTCTGTACTTATAAAGGTAACGTTGTATACTCCAGCCTGGGTAAAGTTCGGGCTGAAAACAAACGAGCCTGCTCCATTGGTGCTGTCAATGAAAGTAGCGTTGGCAGGAATATTCAAAGCACTCAAAATCAACCGGTCACCATTTACATCAGTAGCATGAGTTCTGAAGGTCAATACCTGTCCTTCGTTTAAGCTTTTTGCTCCGATAGAGTCTAATACCGGCGGATTGTTTATGTTGTTCACAGTTATCCGGACAATTTCACTATCTGTTGCCAGATACGGGTCTGTGATTTTAAAGGTAACATTATAAATGCCTGCCTGAACATAGCTCGGATTGAAAGTGAATAAACCCGCTCCATTACCACTATCGTTGAAGATAGCATTGGCAGGTAAGTCAGTCGCACTCAAGACAATACTATCCCGGTCCAAATCAGTGGCATAAACTCTAAATGTCAAATTAGAACCTTCATTTACACTCTTTGGACCGATAGAGTCTAAAACCGGCGTTTGATTACCTGCGCTTATTACCGTAATCGCCACCACCTCGCTATCAGCTGCACCCACGGTATCTCGGGCAATAAAGGTCGCATTATAGATTCCTGCCTGGGTATAATCAGGACTGAACCTGAAAATACCTGCTCCATTGGTACTATCCGTGAATGTGGCATTGGCAGGGATATTCAAAGCACTCAAAATCAGCCGGTCACCATTTACATCAGTAGCATGAGTTCTGAAGGTCAATACCTGGCCTTCAGTAACTGATTTTGGACCAATTGAGTCTAACACTGGCGGATTATTTACATTATTAACAGTTATATGCACTAACTCACTGTCAGCCGCACCTACAGTATCCCTGGCAATAAAGGTTACATTGTATATTCCTGACTGAGCATAGCTCGGGTTGAAAGTGAATGAACCTGACCCATTACCGCTGTCAGTTAAGACAGCATTGGTGGGAACATTTAAGGCACTCAAAATCAGACTGTCACCATTGGTGTCGGTGGCACGAATCCTGAAGCTCAATACCTGTCCTTCGTTCACACTCTTTGCCCCGATCGAATCTAATACCGGCGGATTATTTACGTTGATAACCGTTATCGCCACTACTTCGCTATCTACCGCACTTGAACTATCTCTGGCAAAAAAGGTAACATTATAGACCCCGGCTTGTATGTAACTCGGATTAAACCTGAATGAGCCTGCTCCATTACCACTGTCTGTAAAGGTGGCATTCTGAGGAAGGTGGGTTGCAGTCAGAATCAAATTGTCCCCGTTCGCATCAGTGGCGTGAACCCTGAAGGCCAATACTTGCCCTTCATTTACTGTCTTTGCTCTGATGGAATCAAGGACAGGAGGATAATTGATCGGTATAGCCTTTCCCGGAATCACCATCAATTTGTCGAATTTCCTATCGCTTTTAGCATACCAGTACATCGGAACCTTTACGTCCCCCCACCCTTGCCAATCCGGTTTAACCTCGGTGAAATCTTTACCCTTCTGTACCTCTAATTTAGTAGTCCCGTTGATCATTATATCCAAGCTTTCAGCAGCATAACAATCAAAAGTAAGATAATAAAGTTCCTCCGGGTCTGGTACATGAGAGCCCCAGGACCAGTCTTTTAAAGATGTGATGTTTAAGGTTCTCTTACCATTGATATTCTCTACCCTTACCTGGGCAAAGGCTGAAGCAGCCTGCTGGTTTAAAATGTCCTTGGAATTTGGTATCCATAAGCCAAGGCTATCTTTTATCTGATGAACCGCCCGTATCGAATCTATGCTGGTTGGGGTCAAGCCGCTATTTTTCCCAAAGTGAGTATAATAAATATAGATCTGCCAATCGTTGGCTACTGAAGAAGCAATTGCTTTATTGAACCAGGCATAAGTCTGCTCTGGAACAGCCGCGCTCCAATTCCCGTTGCGTTTGAATCTGTAGGTTCTGGTCACACCATCTGGAAAGGTAAGAGGATCGAAAATCACCTGAGCGACATTCAAGCTGTCAACTCTTGTGTGGATATCGTAATGATAAAGGAACCAGCTTTCCTGCAGAGCACTATCCCAGAGAAACTTGAATTTCTTCGGCGCAAAAGTCTTATTCACGTGATAATAAGGAGTTCCCGGGGTCGCACCAGACTGCTCGGTGTTAATGTAATTACCATCATGGCTGACCCATACCCCGGCTTTATAGATTTTTTCCAGGCCGTGGTTTTGCATATAGCTTAGAGCTTTGAAAACATGAGAGGAATCAAGTCCTGGACCTCCGTTGTTATATCCCGTATGACCAACTGTGTGTGCGTTGGCAATCCAGCCTCTTTGTATCCACTGGTCCAAACTATCCCCAAGAGCACGGCTCAAAGTATCTGTTCCATTGAAATAAAAGGGGACTTTCTGACCGAAGGTACCTAAACTATCAGCTATGCCATTTCCGGCGTTCCAGAACCAGAGGTTGCCAACCGGAATTTTTCCATTTACCCCCCTTCCCCATCTTCCACCAATGTTGGCATCCGTTTGCAGGAATCTTCCCAGGCTATCTATATAGCTGGGAGCAGAGGTATAATCTAGATCGCTTTCTATGCTCATTACTCCAGTATAATTCCAGGGGAGTCTTCTTATCCCGATCAATGAATATTTGTCCTTGATGGTCATGAAATTCAAATCGCTGTCCAGACTGCCCCAGCTACCGGATGAACCTCTGAAAAAGCCGTTTCCCGCAGCATATCCATTAGCTCCGTAAAGACATATGATCCGGTTTGAAGAATCGGTTCTTCTTGCATTTAAGGTAAAAGCATAAGTCGAATCAGTACTCAGGGAGAGAGGCTGGTTGAAAATGAACCAGACTTGATAACCCCGGGTGAGGTTATCCGGCTGCAGGTCGCCCAATTCCAGATTCCCGTCTGGTATATCGGTCATCTTTACCCAGGCAGTTGCCAGGACCACCTCGGTGGGACGTCCGGAAAGATCTGTAGTCCTTAACTGCAGTCTGACTGAATCAGTCGAGTTGCTCAATCCCATTCGATCCAGATAGACCGCTATTCCATCTAACCTGGCAGAAGTTGGCCTGAAAGTCTGGGATACAGTTAGAACAGATTCCAGGTTCAAATCCCAGGGATAAGTGGATTGTGTTTGGGTGGCGTCAAAAGCTAACTGATTGACGATTGTAGCTTCAAGCTGGAAATAGAAAAAAAACGTAAGAATTACAACGAGTATAAATCTGAATAATAATTTCAGCTGCATACCTCCTGCTTTCCAGGTCGCGCAATTATGTGTAAATTATTACCCGCCTCTCGTATATTATAATATATTAGTCGGCTAAAAGCAACTAAAATTTAAAAAAAAATTATAATTGAGTCTGTTTAAACTTGCGGGTTTACAGGCTCAGGGGTGGGAGTAATCGGGGCCGCCTTATCCTTAGGTCTGGTTCCTAAAAGGGTCAAAATAGCCCCACCAAAGCCGATGGTGAAGACCACATAGGTAATCATAAAACCGAGGATGGCGAAAATCACACATAATGGGGAAAATATGCCACAGAAAATCCTTAAGAAATTGGCAAATAATGACATAAATTCCACAGCTAGGATTCCTAAAGCTAAAGTCAGCATCTGAGTCTGGGGTTTTAAATTGGTGTTCTGTTTAAGCTTCTCTCCGACTATAAGAGAGACGCTAGTATATCCCAGGATCATAGCTATAAGGATAAAAAGAGGAAGAATTAAGATCGCCACTGGTATACCGATTATGGTGATGAGCAAAAGTATGAATACCGGCAGAATCAAAATCTCACCCAAGAATCCGATTAAGGCGGATTTCCAGGCATTGCGAGAGATCTCATCTTTTATCTTTTGAATATTTCTGGGTACTAAAGCCAGTGAGATAATACTCAGGAAAAAGAGGAAGAGGATCATCAGGATGGTAAAAAGAAATCCGATCCCCCGACTCCAGAAAGCGCCAGGGTGAAATACAAAGAACCTGCCGGGAAGAAAATCTAAACCCTGGGTCTGGCCTCTGACTATTGCTCCGGGTTCCTTTTTTACGTCCCCTCCAATACTCGTAGCGTCCTTCTCAATCACTCCTGTGGAGGAAACGAAAACATCTCCGCCAACAGAAACAACATTCCCCTCAACTGTGCCCTTCACATATACGTCACCGCCAATACATACAACATCTCTGGACACAGTATCCCCTTTCTCCACGGTGACATCCCTCCCGAACTTAACGACGTCACCTTCGTTCAGTTCCACAGCAGTGGCAGTTTTTCCGCCAAGTTTGATCTTGATTTCAGTAGTGGTAGTCTCTTTAGGCTCTGTGGTTGTTATCTTGATTCCCTCTTTGCCTACGACCACCTCGCCTGGTTTTTCCTTAATTTCCTTTCCTTCCTGGGTCTTGATAGTTATCCCCTGATCCCCTATTTTTATCTCGGTGATCTTCTGACCAGTGGTATCAGGAAAAGTCTTCTTTTTTCCCTGAGCGTACAAGTTTGCGCTGGAAAAAAGGAATAATAAAAGGGATAAAATCAAGACGGTTGATGATTTGTTGATTTTATTCATTTTTTTAATACTCCTCTATGCTTATATCTCCACTTACTGTTTCTATTTCTATTTTCGCTCCTCCTGAACCCAGCTTTCCGGAAAGTGAATAGCGGGAAGCGGTTTTCAAAACCATCGGCAGATTTAGGCTTATCTCTCCACTGGTAGTTTCAAGCTTCAGATCAGCCTGTGCTCCTTTGGAGATGGAGAGATAAACTACTCCACTGGTAGTTTTAAGGGAGTAGTTCCTTGAAGGCACAATCTGAGTTTTAGCTTCAAGATCTCCGCTGGTGGAATTTAAATCCAGGCCCCCGTCTGTCTGCTCGACCGAGACATCCCCGGAGGTGGTGGTAATGCTAATGTCTCCTTTGAGTCCTTTGCCTTCTAGATCTCCTGAGGTCTGGGAGGACTTAAGAGAGCCTTTAAACTCTTCGATATTCACTGTTCCGCTGGTACAATCTATACTCAGGTCCCCCTCCAGATTTTTAACCTGGATATCGGAACTGGTCCCCTCCAGGCTGATTTTACCTTTTAAATCCCTGGCCTGAATACTGCCACTGGTAGCAGAGGAAAGGATCTCTCCTTCAACCCCTGCTAACTCAATATCCCCGGAGGTTGCACTTAGATTCAGCTTTCCCTTAAGGTAGAAAGTCCTTATCTCTCCGCTGGTTACCGAGATATCTGCTTCACGAATATCTTTGGGAACGAAGATATGATAACTCACATATCCTTCCACTGATTTTTTCCCGGTGAAAAGTCTTTCCCAGAAACCACCTCGGTTAGTCCTCTGGTATTTAGTCTTGATACTAACTAAAGCCCCAGCCTTTTCTATGTCTATTCGAATTTTCTGAGCGAGCTCTTCTGCTTCCTTGCTATCCTTAGCTTCGACTATTTTGGTGGTTTGGATTATGATTTTGTTCAGATCATGCGATTCCAGAATAATCTCGCCTCTGGGATCTTCGACTTCCAGGGATAGAGGTTCCTCTAAAGTGAATTCCTTCTGTAGCGGGAAGCTGAATTCTTTTGCCTGCAGGAATGTAGAAAAGAAGAGAAGTAGTGCCCCACAGGTCAAGATTTTTAATAAGACATTTTTTTTCATAATATTAATACCTCATATGTTTAAGTTTCTTTTTAAGCAGTACCCTGGCTCTGAAAATTCTGGCTTTAACCGTGCCCACAGAGAGATGCAGGATCGAAGCTATCTCCTCATACGATTTGTCCTCTTTATGACGGTACAGGATAACCTCTTGGTATCTTTTGGGAAGAGAGGCTATTGCCTCTTCCACTGATAGCTCTCGTTGCTTTAGATCAAAATCTTTTTCCGGGTCAAATGTTCGGTCCGGGATCTCGATTTCGAATTCACCTTTCTCTGTTTTCCGGGGTTGATCCAGGGAGAAAGCCTCAATTTTTTTCCGGCGCAGATAATCAATGGAGCTGTTTGCCGCAATCCGGTAAAGCCAGGTGGTAAAACGATATTTAGTTTTATAGGTTGCCAAGGAGCTAAAAGCTTTGACAAAGGTTTCCTGCACTAAATCCAGAGACTCATCGTAATTGCGAACCAGCTTCAGAATGACGTGCTGAACCGCATTTTTATGCTTCTCCATCAGAAGCTGGAAAGCCTTCTGATTACCTTCCAGGGCTTCCTTGACCAGAGCCTGGTCATCCTGAGTCACCCATGTCTTCTTTCTTTGCATACGTTGATCCAAGGATACAGGTTTCAGAAAAGATAGCAAAACTCTCTTCTGATTACAAATAAAAATTACCCCTGACTTACAAAAAATCGAATCTCCAAATCGGATTGGGGGTATGGGGGACAGACAATAGAATATCGCCGGGGCTCAATACTTTTTTTGAAAATTTACCAACGGAGCAGACCCATAAAATCTAATTCTTTTTAATACAATGTGAATGAGAGAATTAAGGAAGCGGAAGTTGTGACAAGACTTCTTCAGACTTGGGCATAAAGATTGCTCATCTTTCTGAGAGGAACAAAAGATGATCGACTTAAAGGAGAAAAATTCATGAATAATAATAATAAAAGAAAAAAGCTCAATTCTAAATTGCCGGAAAAGACCTGCTGGCACATATATACCCTTCAAGCATTAAGCTCGGATAAATTCGTCCGGGTGGTGAATAAAATTCTAAAAAGGGAATATATTCTAATAAAATAGACAAATGGCTGGAAATTAGTCCTCCCTCCTATAAATAATAATTAGAAAGATTAAAGCAAATTCCGCATACCCTTAAAATCTGTGGAGAATCTTGAGAGGCACAGATTAATTTTATAGGTTGGATGAGTTGCTCTGAAGAAAAGCATTTCTCTCCTAACCACTTGCCAAGAATGAGGTCTGTTTTCAAGAAAATTGTAAGCATCATTAACTCAGCCCTACACATTCCTTTTTGCTTGACACTCAAATTACTTCTAAGTTAATTAAGCTAATGTCCGATAAGATGTGGTGATCGTTGACAAACTCGATATCATTTTGTGCATATGGCAGAAATCACTCCAGATTATAGGAATCAAACTTCAATCCTATGAAGGTTAATTCTCAAGTCAGGTTATGAAAAGATAAATCAATCAGACCGGACTTTATTTTTTAGCTCTGTAATTCAGGTAAATAACAAAAACTGGTCTTAGCCGGCTTAGACTTTAGGAAATATCGGCTGTATATTAGTTCAAAACCGGTTT
>JALHSU010000080.1 GCA_022865345.1 Candidatus Zixiibacteriota bacterium | reverse complement strand
TCCCGGAGTAACTGTCTGAACAGATGTTTGAGATAGCGGTTTGTTTATAGATTTTTTTATTCTCTGGCTGAGATTCCCTTTTGGCTTGGTCGCGGCTGGAGTCGCGTTTTTGAATTTAGTGCTCCAGAGGAAGTACCCTGCACTGGCTAAAAGAAAAAATAGCCCTAAGAATAAAATTAAATTCAACCTGCTCTTCTTCTTTTCAGGCTCAGGAGGGATACTGCTTTCAGGGCTTTCTATTCTTCTTTCACCTTCTACCTTTTTTATAACCTCAGACGCTAAGTTCATACGGTTTTCAATTCTTTAAGGTCTTTTCTTCTGAAGGAGTCCAGCCGACAGAGAAGTCTGTTTTCCGAAGATATGAGGCTTTTCAAACTTTCTGAGCCGTCCAGGATGTGCTTCTCTAAAATGTTTTTGGCATTGTCCACAAAGGCGGCCATAAGGGACCTTTCGCACAGGACGTTGATCAGCCTGGGTATTCCAGAAGTCAGCCGGTATATGGTTCTTATAGCCTCAGGGGAAAAGCTTATCTCCGGGTCCCCTCCAGCCAGATTCAGTTGAGATTTTATATAGGGCTTCAATTCCTCTGGTTCTAAGGGCAGAAGTGTGTACCTTACCAGAATGCGCTGATCGAGCTGTCTTAGGTTTCTCCTCTTTAATTTTTCTTCTAATTCAGGCTGTGCAAAGAAGACTATCTGAAATAGCTTATCCCTTTGGGTCTCGAGGTTTGAAAGGAGCCGCAGACCCTCCAGGGCTTCCTCTTCCAGAGATTGAGCTTCATCCACCAGGAGTATAACCCTTTTTCTTTCCTGGTAGAGATTCAGAAGAAGATTAGCTACCTTTTCCAAAAGCTCTCCCTCTGAAAAAATCTCTCCTTTCTCGTGCTTTTCAGAAGAATATCCCAGAATCGAGATCATTATCTCCCTGGAGGAAATCCGGGGATTGAAGATCCGGATTATCTTCAGGTCATCTCCTGCCTTCTCCACAAAGTAGCGAGAAAGGATAGTTTTTCCCGTTCCCGGCTCCCCAGTTATCAGGGTGAACCCCATCCCTTCGTAAATTCCATATCTTAAGTGATTTAAAGCTTCCGCGTGTGAATTGGAGAAAAAGAAGAATTTAGGATCAGGAGTGACGGAAAATGGCTCCTCTTTAAATCCGAAAAACTCCCGGTAAGCTTCGATCAAATCGACCCGCATTACATTCTCGTTTCCGTCTTTATTTCCGGTAAGATTTAATTCCTCAGTTGAAAACCTTTTCTCTTTGATCTCCTCTTCGTTCGAGGAGCGATAGATCAGTTTCATTATCTCATTCCTCCTTGTGATTTAGCTGGGTCACCTTGGGAGTTATAACGATCACCAGCTCAGCCCTGCTTTCAATCCTTTCATCTCTCTTAAAGAAAAAACCCAGCAGGGGGATGTCCCCTAAGATCGGAACTTTTTTCTGGATTACTCCCTGCTTGTTGGTTATGAGCCCTCCCAGGATAACGCTTTCCCCGGCCCTCACGCCCACAGTTGTGCTCATCTCTCTTATGTCCAGGTTAGGAGCCCTTAAAGTTTGGCCCTGGAAGTTAAACTCCTCAAACTTGTTTATGTTGGTCACAATAGGGACAACCTGTAAGGTCACATATCCGTCCGGGGAGATGAAAGGAGTAACGCCCATGAGCATTCCTATGAGAGCGGCTTTCTGTTTGGGCACAAGAACCGGCGTGCCTATCTGAGCCCCGCCAGCTATACCGGTTATCTCCCAGTAGGTCTGAACCGTTCCCACATTTATCACTGCGGTCTGGCCATTCAGGACATTCAGCCTGGGCTTGGAAAGCACCTTCACTTTACCATATCGTCCCAGGGTGTTGAAAAGGAAAGAGACATCCGGGGTGGAGCCTGAAAACTCCAGGACCGACCCGGGTAAAGAAAGATTCTGACTGGCTGAAAGATTCACCCTATGTTTTTCAATCAGAACCGAGGTTAAGGCAGACCAGTCAATGCCATAAGATTTTTGATCTTCTAAGGATACCTCTAAAACCTCAGCTTCTATTATCACCTGACGTCCTAAGGAGTTCTTAACCAGGTCGATAAATTTTTCCACCTCTTTTAAGTTTTTCTTCCGGTCTGTGACCACCACGATTCCTGCAACCCTATTGATGAAGTAGTCCCCCTCTGGAGAGATGAGCTTTTTTACGCCTTCTTCCACCTGCTTCCACAGGTCAA
Source organism: Candidatus Zixiibacteriota bacterium (assembly GCA_022865345.1). Taxonomy (NCBI): domain Bacteria; kingdom Pseudomonadati; phylum Candidatus Zixiibacteriota; species Candidatus Zixiibacteriota bacterium. The sequence continues at coordinate 1,500 of JALHSU010000080.1, read as the reverse complement.
CGGATTCCTCTCTGGTCTGACCGGATACCTGAAAACTTCCGCTCAGTTGACCCAACTCCTGGTTGGTTCCCAGGACATCGCCTCCCACTGCGACACTCGACATTATCTTGTTGGGGACTTCTCCCAGCTCAAATTTCTCAGTGGCAAAAAGCTGGATGTGCAGGGAAGGTGAATTGGTAGAGTAAAGGTACTCGGTTGGGCCCAAAATGGCTTCTAAAGCCTCCTCCAGGCTCTTGCTCTGGAAGCTCACCGTGACCGGGGTCCGGGGATTAACCCCTTTTTCCCAGACGATGCTCATCCCGGCTTCAGCCACTATGGGAGCCAGGGCGTCTTCCAGAGGAGTCTCTTTGGCTGAAAAAGAAAATAACCGGTTTTTAGGGGTCTGCCCCTCGATTTCAGGAGAAAGGTTCAATTCAGGTGGTACCTCAGATATTTTTTCAGCCTTCGCCGGCTTTAGTATCTGTAGATCCTCCCTGACTACATTTTTATTACTCGAGCAAGAAATACTCAGCGTGAAAAATAATCCAAACAAGGTAGAAAACTTCAGTAACTTATTCATTTTTGCCCCCTTGGTATGCTGGGACCGGATGATACCCTAAGACCTGGTTTTTCCCATCCCTGGTCAGGACCACTCTGACAGAGCTTATCTCTGAAATCACCCATCCCTCGAAAAGGTCGCCTACTTTAACCCAGGCTTTCTTACTGGAAAGATAAAGCAGAGCAGTCCGGTTGTTCTCGGCTATCAGTATCGCCTTAACTATGATTGTTTTGTCAGAGCTTTTAATTTGCGCTGGAGTAGACGGTTTGTAAACGATCACCGGAGCAGGGCTGGAGCCTTTCTTGAACTTGGTCAGCTCTTCTTTCAATTTCTCCTGTTCCAGCGAATCTCTGAGCAGCTCGATTTCCATTTTGATCATTTTTAGCCTTTCCTCCAGTTCGGTCACCCTTTTATTTCCGCTTCCGAAAGGGTCCCTGAAGTTCTTAAGAAGTTCATACAGAGGTGTCTGTCCAGGTACCTTCTGGATTGAATCTGCCTTAGCCACCTTGACTGAGCTATCCGCAGGGGAAGTTTGCCTGGCAGTATTTTGTGCCTGAGCCTGTCCCTGCTTGGTTTTCCTCAATTGAGGCCTTTCTGCAGTCTTTTTCGTCTGAGGCTCTGGTGGAGGCTGGCTTCCTCCAGACAGCATCTTAAAGGCGAAAAAACCTATTATCAAAAGTAAAATCAGCCCGGACCCCAAGAGAATTTTTTTGTTTTTTAGAAGTCCTATAGATGGCATCTTATGAACCTCCCGGAGGGAGATAATATTTTATTCTCAGTTTCAGCTTGCCTGGAAGCTCGATATCTTTTCCTCCCAGGGTGAACAAATCTACGATAAAGGGATATTCTTTCAAATACTCCAAAAGGATTATCATCTGGTCATAAGAGGAATAATTGGTGACCCCGATTTCAAGAGGTATTTCCCTTATGCCGACCAGGCCGGGGAAATCAGGGCTGTTTTT
>JALHSU010000079.1 GCA_022865345.1 Candidatus Zixiibacteriota bacterium | reverse complement strand
CTATGACAAAGATTATCTGAAGAACATAGGAATTGTAAAAAATTACATAGAAAAACTCGGAATAGTTCTCTGCGGCAGGTTTGCTGAATTTGAGTACCTCAATATGGATGCCTGTATTCAAAGAGGACGAAACTTAGCCGAAAGGTTAAACCCACTATCAGAAGTGGAAGAGTTTCATGCAATTTCAAAAAGGAACTAATCACTCTATGGGAGAGAGACTCTCAGTGCTCCGGGAACAAAAACCAGATAAGGACAAAAGCAGAGCCAGGCTGGTATTGAAAAACTCAGGCGCTCTGGGGTTATCTACTGTCCTGGGAAAGCTATTCTATCTGCTTCTCTTCGTCTTTATCGGTCGGTATCTTGGACCAAACGACTTTGGTAAACTTACTTTTGCCTTGTCGTTTACGGCTATGTTTGTGGTAATCAGCGACTTAGGAATGAACCTGCTTACTGTCAAAGAGGTATCAAAAGACAGGAGTTTGACTGAGAAATATATGAATAATCTGGTGGTGTTTAAGACCTTCTTATCGGTTCTGGCTTTTGGAATAGTGATGTTGTCAATAGTCCTCTTAGGGTATCCGGAGAAAACCGTGAAGATAGTTTTTCTTTTAGGCTTAGCCACTTTTCTTTCGAGTATTTCCTCCGGGCTGAGGTGGATATTCCAGGCTCATCTCAAATTAGAGTATGATTCGGTATTAAATCTGGCTCAGAACGTCCTGTGCTTTGGTCTGGGGTATCTATTTTTAAAGCTGGGCTGGGGAATCTATGGCATAGGGTATTCTCAGGTTTTTGTCTGGATTCTGATTTTAATCTCGGCCTGGGTCTTGATCTCGAAAAAGTTCACCCCTATAAATTTCGAGTTTGATTTTGCCTTCTGGAAAGATCTTTTGAAAAGGTCCATCCCTTTTGCGCTGATGCTGGTTTTCACCGGTTTGTACCTGAATTTGGATACTGTGCTTTTATCGTTTTTTAAAGGAGATCATGCAGTGGGCTTGTACAACGCGGCCAACCGCCTGGTCTTAGCTGGCAAGATGATTCCAGGGGTGCTGGTTGCTTCTTTGTTTCCCATAATATCGGAAAGCTCCAGAAAATCCAAGCCGGAATTTGACCGGATACTGGGCAAGTCCTTTACCCTGATGTTCTGCTTAGCCCTGCCCATAAGTATCGGCACGGTTATGCTGGCTGACAAACTCATTGGCTTCCTTTACGGGGCACAATTCGCAGGCTCAGTGCTGTCTTTGCAGATACTTATCTGGGGGATGTTCTGTATGTATTTAAGCATCGTCACCGGAAACGGTCTTATGGCTAAGGGATATCAGAAGTTCAACACTTTAATCACCGGAATCGGCTTGGTAATCAGCCTTCTTTTTAACTTCGCTTTGATTCAACGATTTAGCCACCTGGGAACCAGCGTTGCTATTTTGACCACTGAGTTTTTTGTGATGATATCTGGGATGTTTTATGCCCGAAAGCTCTTAGGTTTTGATTTCAAAATCCTTTTGGGCCCGTTTTCAAAAGTGGTATTTGCGACTCTGATCATGAGCCTAACCTTATATCTGACCAGGGAATTAAACCTCTTCCTCTGCGCTGGGGCAGGGATTTTAAGTTACCTGATAGTCCTTTTTTCCTTAAGGGGCTTGTATGGCTATGATTTTTATAGATTGAAAGATTTGATTTTTGCAAAGACAGGTTAAAAAAGGGGAGAAACTTGTCAGAAGAAAAAAAGGTAAGCGCCATAGTGGTAAATTGGAATGGAATGAAATTCCTGCCCGTGTGCCTGGATTCTATTTTCAGGCAGAGCTATAAGAATTTAGAGGTAATAGTGGTGGACTGCGCGAGCAAGGACGAAAGCGTTTCCTTCATCAAGAGCAACTACCCGCTGGCAAAGGTGATAGAACTAAAACAGGATTCCGGGCCGCCTTATGCCATAAACTTAGCCACCAGAGAAGCGCAAGGGGAATATATTTTAATTTTAAATAATGATGTTTATCTACCTGAGAATTTAGTGGCTGAAATGGCGGCAGAGCTTGAAAAAGATGAGAACTGCGTGATAAATCCGCTACAACTGGATTTTGATGGCAATTTCATTGGAGCTGGGTATCCAGCAAGAGATTTTGGCTTGCAAAATCTCTTTAAACCTGAGGAACTCCGACCCTTTTTTTCCTGCACTGCCTGCTGCCTAGTAACAAAACAGGTTATTGAAAGGAACACGCTTAATGAACTTTTCTTTTTGTACGAGGACGTGGAGTGGGGATGGCGTTTAAATTTAAAAAATGTGCCTCCTAAACCCTTACTCAATTCTTATTTCCTGCATAAAAACGCCGGGTCCGTAATCAAGGGCTCGCCTAAACAGGAAAAAATGGCGATCTACAGTTTTTTGGCTACTCACTATATATGTTTTAAGGTAAGCACCTCGGTTCTGCTTCTTCCGGTCACGGTTCTTACTCTCTTAAAAAAGCTTTTGCTGTTATGTAAGAGGGATCCTGTCTTGGCCAATTCTTTTTTTAGTGGTTTTTTCCAATTTGTTAAACATCTTCCAAAATTATCTCAATACAAGAGAAGAGTTCAAAACGAAAGATTCATAAAAAGTGATCTGTGGGTTCTAAAGACAATGATAGGAAGCTCATCTTACTTGAAAGAGCTCAAAAACTATTGGCAGACAAACCTTAGAAGTCTGATGGAAAAAGAGATACAAGCACATATCAGCTATTTAAACAGGGACTTCCAACGATGATAACAGATTTTCTGTTAATTGCAGTATTTTCTCTGTTTGCAATCCTCTTGTTAAGCAAGAGCTTCAAAGGGGTGGTTCTTTTTTTAGCATTTTTCATCCCTTTCGAGGAGTTTGTCTTAAAGTTTATGCCGGTTTCAGATGAGATATATTCACTGTTGAGGTATGGGAGCGAAATCCTATTACTTATGACTTTGATAGCTTTGATTATGAAGAAAATCACTGAGAGAGAGCATTTTGTCAAAACCGTTGCAGATGTTCCAGTTTTGATTTTCGCGGGAAGCGTCTTTCTTTCTGGTCTTTTAAATCAAACCCCTCTTTTAGAAATAGTCCTATTTATAAGAATTGTACTACGGTACTACCTCTTGTACTTCATTATGGTAAATATTAATTTAGATATTGAATTTACTAAGAAGTTAATCAAAGGCTTAATTGGCATAGCTGTCTTTCAATTTGTGGTTGGGATTGCTCAGGTTTTAGTCGGTGACCCCATAAACAAAATTCTCATGCCGCGGCCTACGACTTTGACAGTGGGAAGCTACGCCGCGAAGAAATGGCTCATTTTAGGGGGATTGAGAGAGAAGGGGCATCTGGTCTTTGGGACTTTCGGTGATACGGTTAATTTAGGATTATTTATTTTAATTGTTCTTACATTAGTCACTGCAATTTTTTTAGTTACACAGAAAAATAAAGAAAAATTTTGGCTCTTCTTTATAATCGGATTATTCATTCTCATTAGCACCTACTCTGTTGGTCTGGTGTTTACTTTTATGGTAGTTTTGCTCTTTATGGTATTGACAGTTAAACGATGGGGCATGTTAAGTTTTTGTGGACTTCTGGTAGGGGGGGTAATTTTAATAGCGTTTACATATCGAACTGAATCCTTTAATCTAATTGCCTCTAATTCCCTAATTTCGCCAATAGAAAACTTAGGTCTTCTCTTTTCTGAGAGAGCTTGGGAAGTTGCCAAAACAAACCGACTGTTTACCCTCTTCGAAGTGCCCTCGGTCATTTTTTCACATTCTCCCTTATTGGGCCTTGGACCTGGGTGGGAATTAATAAGAGACAAGATCTCAAGTTTTTGGTTAGGAGATGTCTATTGGGTTCAAATGCTTGCTCAAGTTGGTGTAATAGGGCTTTTGGCTTTTTTGTGGATAATCTGGAGATTCTATAAAATTGGATTTAAGGTTTATAAAAATTCAAATGATTTGCTAATGAAGGGAATAGCCCTGGGATTCTTAGGGGTGATAGTTGGGGTCTTCTTTTATGATTTCATCGGACCAGCTCTGGAAACACGCCCGTTAGCTTTTTATTTCTGGCTGTTTGCCGGGCTTATTGGAAACTGGTCAAAATCTATTCCTGGAAATGGAATATGAAGAAAATCTTAATGGCAGTCGGCTGGGAAGTCCAGCAAACAAAAAAAGATGACCAAGGAAAATATCCGGCGGACCTGCTTCTGCCAGATCAGAAATACTGGTTTTTCAAGCACTGGCCCGAGGATAATTTACAAATAGAGGTTATGGGTTATAGGAAGATACCTTTGCTGAGCTTGATTGAGAAAAAGTTTTTACATTTTCACCTTTTCCAGTCCCTAAGGGTTTTACCCAAAATGAAAAAATATGACCTTTTGATCTTTTTCCATTCCCAGATAGGTTTAATCCCGGCTCTGTTCAAGAGCATTTTCAGGATAAAAACCCCTCTGGTGTTGATAGATGTGGAGGGAATAGGCAGAAAGAACAGCTGGTATTTGAAGCCATTAATAAGAAAGGCTTTGTCCGCGGTTAATTTGCTTTTCTATCTAGCCCGATTACAGAAAGAAGATTATGAAAAACACTACCCAGAGATTATAAGAAGGACAAAATTCATTCCCTTTGGATTAGATATTGATAGGTTTAAGCCTCAAAATAGCTGTCCAGCTAATTATATAATCTCATTTGGTTATGGGGGGTTAGATGCCAGAGACTGGCCCACTTTGTTTGAAGCATTTGGTAAGTTAAGTAAAAAAATGGAATTGGTCGTTATTGGGAAAAAGGGGTTTTCTAAGAAGGAATTGAAAGGGTTGTTATTACCCAAAGGAGTCAGAACAATACCGTTTTCACCGCTTGAGACCCTGAAAAAATATATTGAGTCTTCCCTTTTTGTCATACTTCCATTACCCTATCGCGCTCATGCCCATGGTCAGATGTCTCTATTAGAATCTATGGCTTTAGGTAAGGCGGTTATTGTGGCTAAGACGCCCGGTGTTATTGATTATGTAGAAGATAGAAAGAATGCTTTATTTTACGAATTGGCTAACCCCTCTGATTTAAGAGAAAAAATTGAGTTCCTTTTAAATAATCCAAACGAGACAGAAAGATTAGGAATAAATGCCAGAAAATCGGTTGAGTTGCTCTATAACGAAGAGAAAATGGCTCAAGATATTTATTTTGCTGTAAAAGATCTATATCTCAATTGAGCTCAGAAAAAATAAGGGGATTGTTAATGCATAAGGTTTTGTTTCTTGATACAGAACATAAAAGATTCTCTTCAGAATTTTTTGATGAGCTTTCCTTGAAGGTGCCGGAAATTCACATCATCAAGATGAAAACTTCCCCATTTCATCTTAATTATGGTCGAACTTTTTTTTATAAGGTTGTTCAAGTCTGGATGCCATTTCTACTCTTTGCCATCAGAGGTTTTGCAAAAGGGCGGCGATATGATATAGTGATTTGCTGGAGTGGTGTCGTTGGTTTATTCATGGGGTTTCTAAAACTTATATTCTTCCGGACCAAGCCAAAGTTATTCGTGGTAACGTTCATTTTTAGACCGAGAAAAAGTAAGATTATCACTGCCCTCCGTTTTTGGTTTTATAAGGTATGCATTAGAAAAATTGATGGAATTATATGTCATTCAAGAGATGAAGCTGATTATTATGCTAATTTATTTGGTCTGGACAGAAAGAAAATAAAATTCGTTCCTTATGGTATAGAGCTTCCCAAAATTGATTTACAGGAAAATGGAAAAGAACTATATGTAGCAAGCGCTGGTAAGAGCAATAGGGATTACGAACTAGTGCAAAAAGCGACAAAAGGACTAGAAATGAAGGTGAAAATTTATTGCAGCCGTGATTATAATATCTTGACAAAAGTTGACAAGGAATCTAACCTGGAAGTATGCGTAGATACACCGCTCAAAGAATTTCTACAAGGACTACATAACGCACTGTTCGTAATTATCCCACTAAAGGTTCCTGAATTTTCGTCTGGTCAACTTGTTTTGCTTCAGGCGATGGCACTTAGTAAAACGGTAGTAGCCACAGATTGCTGGGGTACCAAAGATTATCTAAAGAATATGGAAAACGGAATCTTAGTTACACCTGGTGATGCATCGGACTTGCGCGAGAAGATTCTTTTTCTCCAAAATAACCCTAGCGAACTAAGAAGAATGGGGGAAAATGCACAAAAATCGGTGCAACAATATTTCAATATCCGGGCTTTTGCCGCAAATATTGGCACTTTCATAAGAGAAAGGATGTGTTAAAACCAAAAAGGGCTAGAAGGAGCGCAAATAGGTGCAAGCTGTAAAAAATGGAGATTCAAAAAATGTCTTACTCTTAGGGTTCGGATTTTATCTCCACAAAAATAATGGAGATAAAAACTTCTGGCTGAACCTTTCCAGGGAATTATCTCTTATGCTGGATAAGCTAATAATCGTCTCAGTCAATTCCTCTCCAGTTAAATTTGAGCAAGAGGGAAATATTTATCAGTATAACGTTCTGCCCTCATTTCACCAAAAGAAAGCTGTAGCTAAGGGGCTGAGCCTCGGATTCTTCAAGGATTCTCCACCCTGGAGGGTGGTGCAAAGGTCTGCTACCCTGTTAAAGCTGATCCCCTTCCTGAAAAGGATAGTCAAATTGCACCAGATACAGGTAGTCCACCTGATGGACAATTTTGGGTTTTTAACCGGGCTTATTAAACTCTTCTTCCCAAAGCTCAAAGTCTATGCCACAGGCATCACCTACAACACACATAGTTTCCCTTCCAGGGCTTATTCGCTTTACCAGAGGCTCGTGTTTGGGAATCTGGATAAAGTGGCAGTCAGCTCAAAAGCATACCAGCAGAAGCTGATCCAGCACGGTTTTCCAGATAAAAAAGTCCAGGTGATCAGATGGGGAGTCCCTCTGGGAAATGGGGAAAAAGTATTGCCTGAGAAAAGGAAAACCCCACATCCGAACAAGGTGATCTTATGGACCGGGTTTACCCAGCAGATAAAGGAAAAAAGCTTTTATCACTCTTTGTCAGTTGCCCAAAACATCATAAGAAAGAACGCTGGAATCGATTTTGTTTTTGCGTTTAAGCCAGAATGTTTCCAGGATAGGTATGGACTTTACCAGGAAAAGAATCTTAAGGTTATAACAACGGACCATCAGGAATTCTTAAAACTTCTGGATAAGATTGACCTTTTGTTAGCCCCAGTAGAAAACTCGAAATCCACCATAGCTCCTCCTTTGTCCTGGATAGAGTGCATGGTAAAAGGGATCCCGGTTATGAGCACCCAGGCG
>JALHSU010000078.1 GCA_022865345.1 Candidatus Zixiibacteriota bacterium | reverse complement strand
GGAGAGCTGTCTGCTGAGATCAAGATCGTCATCAGCAATAACAGTAATGCCTTTGCTCTGGAAAGAGCCAGAAAGCACAATATCTCCGCTCTTCATCTAAGCCACAAGCAGTTTGCTACGCTAGAGGAGTTTGACCAGAGGTTACTTAATGTCCTGAGAGAAAATCAAATAGATATGATAGTCTTAGCCGGGTATATGAAGATGCTTTCTCCCACAATAATCCGGGCGTTCAAAAACAGAATACTGAATATTCATCCTGCCTTGCTCCCCCATTTTGGCGGTCCTGGAATGTATGGTATGCACGTGCATGAGGCAGTGATTAAGTCTGGAGTAAAAATCACCGGGGTTACGGTTCATATCGTGGATGAGGTCTATGACCATGGGGCTATTGTTATGCAAAAGCCGGTTGAGGTCAAAGATGATGACACCCCGGAAAGCTTGGCTGAAAGAGTTCTCAAAGTCGAGCACGACACCTATAAAAAAGCGATTCAACTTTTTGCTGAAGAGCAAGTTGAGATCAGGGACAATCGAGCTTATATCAAGATATAAAATAACTTAGGATTAACATTTAAACTATCACTTTAGGTCGAGAAAATGGAAAAGGCTTTAACGGAAACAAAGATTAAAGAATTCCCCCTTTATGCCAAAGGCAAAGTGAGGGACGTTTATGATCTGAAAGACAAGCTCCTTATCATTGCCACGGACCGGATCTCGGCTTTTGACGTGGTTCTGCCAAATGGGATTCCCGGAAAAGGGAAAGTCCTGACTAAGATGTCATTGTTCTGGTTTGAGCTGGTTAAGGATTTAATCGATAATCATCTCATCGCTTTTAAAGTGGATGATTATCCACCAGAATTGCAGAAATACAGGGACATCCTGGAAGACCGGTCAATGCTGGTCAAGAAGGCCAAAAGGATTGACGTGGAGTGTGTGGTCAGGGGTTATATCTCCGGCTCGTTGTGGAAGGAATACAAGGAGAAGAAGGAACTGTCCGAGAACGGTAGAGTTGAGATCTTAGGTTATCTTTTTCCGGATAATCTCAGGGAATCAGACAAGCTTACCTTTCCGATTTTCACTCCGGCTACTAAAGCCGAGAGCGGGCATGATCTGAACATCAGCTTTGAGCAGATGAAAAAGGAGTTCGGTCCAAGCTTATCCGAGTATCTCAAAGAGAAAAGCCTGGCCATTTATCAGAAGTGCTCTGATTATGCTGAAAGGAAAGGGATGATAATTGCGGATACCAAATTTGAATTCGGCTTTTCAGATGACAAAGTGATTCTGATCGATGAGATTCTGTCTCCGGATTCATCCCGTTTCTGGCCCAAGCAGACCTATTCTCCGGGCAGGTCACAGAACAGTTTTGACAAGCAGTTCGTGCGGGATTACTTAGAGAGGATAAAATGGGATAAAAAACCGCCGGCACCTGAACTGCCGGAAGAGGTAATTTTCAAGACCAAAGAAAAATATGAGGAGGCTTTAAAAAGATTAATCAACTAAAAATCACTAAAGAGGTTTAAGCGAATGGAAGAAAAAGGAACATTTAAAATCAAAAGAGCTTTGATCAGCGTTTCGGACAAAACCGGCCTGGTGGAGTTTGCTCGCCGGCTAAGTGAGCTGAAGATTGAGATAATCTCAACTGGCGGCACCTTAAACGAGCTTAAGAAGAATGGCATTAAATCGGTTTCCATTTCCTCTTTTACCGAATTCCCTGAAATCCTGGGCGGTCGGGTGAAGACTCTTCATCCGAAAGTGTTTGGTGGAATCCTTGCCCTGCGGGAGGATAAGGAACACAAGAAAGAAGTCAGAGAGCAAAAAATAAAATTGATTGATTTAGTGGTGGTGAATCTTTATCCTTTTGAAAAAACCATCTCCAAACCAGAGGTGACAGATTCTGAGGCAGTGGAAAATATCGACATAGGCGGGGTAAGTCTAATCAGAGCTGCGGCGAAAAATTACAATTACGTGGCGATAATCACCAGCCCGGAAAAATATGATATGATTATCCAGGAGCTTAAAGAAAATAAAGGAAGCCTCTCTTTTTCGACCAGATATAATTTAGCCCTGGAGGCTTTCAAACATACAGCCCATTATGACAGTGCAATAGCTGATTATTTAGAGAGAAAAACTGAAAAAGGAAAGGATTTCCCATCTTATCTGAATCCTTTTTATGAAAAGGTTCAGGATTTGAGGTACGGAGAAAATCCACATCAAAAGGCGGCTCTTTATAAAGTTCCGAACTTCGCTGGACCATCCATATCCACCTCGCAGATATTATCTGGAAAGGAGCTTTCCTATAACAACATTGTGGATTTAGATGCGGCTCTAAATATGATCGAGGATTTCAAGAAACCTTTTGTCTGCATCCTTAAACACAATAACCCCTGCGGGGCTGCCTGTGCAGATACTCTTGCTCAAGCTTACGAGGACGCCTTAGCCTCAGACCCGGTCTCAGCTTTCGGCTCCATCATCGGGTTAAATCGGGTAGTTGATCTGGAGACTGCCAAAAAAATCGATGAGACTTTTTTTGTGGAATGCGTGCTGGCACCGGGATATGAGAAAGATACTTTAGAGCTTCTGGTCAAAAAGAAAAACAGGAGGTTCTTAGCTTGTCCCGAATTATTAAAAGGAAAGATGACCGGACAAAGGGTTTACAAGATGATAAAAGGCGGAGCGCTTCTGCAGGATGCGGATGAATACGAGACCAGGGAAAACGAATTAAAAGTCGTCACTCAGGTGCAGCCAACGACGGAACAGATCAAATTTCTGCTTTTCGCCTGGAAAGTGGCTAAGCACGTAAAGTCGAATGCAATCGTCCTGGTTCAGGGAGAAAAGACCGTGGGAGTTGGCGCGGGACAGATGAGCCGGGTGGATTCAGTTATAATCTCCGCTATGAAAGCAAAAGAAAGAGCCAAAGGCTCAGTCTTAGCTTCGGATGCCTTTTTCCCGATGAGGGATGGAATAGATGAGGCGGCAAAAGCCGGGGTTAAGGCGATTATTCAGCCTGGCGGCTCCAAAGGCGATCCTGAGGTCATAAAAGCAGCAGATGAGCACAAGATTGCAATGGTGTTCACGGGTATAAGGCATTTCCGGCATTAATTTTTTTGGAGTGCATCATCCGTGACGATGCGCTATAAACTGGAGCAGATTTTTTTGTAGGGCAAGGCCTCAAGGTCTTGAGACTTCATCCTTGCAACAAATATTGAATGCAATGCAGATCACCCTCAAACAAGTTTGAGGGTGCCACCCAGTTCAGTCGAAACAATGGAGTTCGTAGCGTCCGGGAGGGTGGCATCCCCAATCTTGATTGGGGATGCGACTTAGAAAGATCACAGAGATTACTTCAGAGGTCTTTGCCCTCAAAATTCGCAATGTTCAACCTTTGGGTTTGAGTTTTTTCTTAATTCAGACCCACGTTGAGGGCAACCTGGGTCTACTGATTGTAAATCATCGACCCGCGACTTGGTAGCCCCGCTCCTATGGATCCAAATTCGGACTTGCCCTCAAGGCGGGAAAATCAGTAAGAGTGAAGGAATTCGGAGGGCAAGGGTGCCCGCCCTACGAAAGATCAAAAGATTAGCACTCGTAGGCAGTCCGCCAAAGGCGGACCAGCCCTGCGTTTTTCCCCCGAGCCTTTATTAAAAACCCTTGATTTTGGTTTTAATTTTGCTAAATTGTCTTCGAGGTGAAATCTAATGGAAAATCTGGAGAACAAAGCAATAGACATAATCATCTACTTAGCTCAATACGTCAAAGATGACCAGAGCAAGGTGGGGAATCTTATTGAAGCCCTGATGGATTTAAGGGAATTAGGCTTCTCAGAGAATGAGATAAAGAAGGCTTATCTCTGGTTTCTAAGCCGGCTGCCAAAATTCCTCAGATCCCATAAGGAAAAGTGTAATCTCTGCTCCTGGCTTAAAGGTTTTAAGGATAAAAATTTCACTCCGGAAAGCTATGGATTTTTATATCAAATGGAGGAATTAGGGGTCTTAGATGGTAAGGAAATAGAGCTTCTGATCCAGAAATCTCTGGCTTTAGGAAAGCAAAAGATAGAAGTTCAGACACTCAAGAATCTGGCTAATGTCCTTTTGTTTTCTGACAACAATATCAGAGAGCAATCTACTGACTTTTTGTGGACGGACCAGGAAAGGATATAAAAAGGAGTCAAGGATTCGAGGGGGCAAGTAGAAAAAGCAGGTAGCAAGTAACTTGTATCTAAAACCTGTGCTGTTCGCAGCCACTTTAGTGGCGTCAGAAAAACCTGACTGAAGTCAGTTTGAACAGAAAAGGTTTAAGGGGAAAAACAAACAGAGATAAATGTAGCGGAGATCTTCAGACCTCCATTAAGATAGAGTAGGTCGGGTTGCGAAAGCTACCCGACAAAACCTCTCAAGGAAAAAAATAAGAGTTTTAAAAATGCTAAAGGGCAAAAAGATTATTCTAGGCATAACGGGCGGGATTGCGGCTTACAAATCGGCTGAGCTTTGCAGGCGCTTGAAAAAAGCGAGCGCAGAAGTGCTGTTCGCAGCCACTTTAGTGGCGTTAGAAAAACCTGACTGAAGTCAGTTTGAACAGAGAAAAAACTCAAGGTTTCAGAAATGTTGAAAGGCAAGAAGATAATTTTAGGTATTTCAGGGGGGATTGCGGCTTACAAATCGGCTGAGCTTTGCAGGCGCTTGAAAAAATCTGGCGCTGAGGTTCAGGTAATTATGACCCAGTCGGGAATGAAATTCATCACCCCCCTGACTATGGAATGTCTGTCTGAAAAAGAAGTCATCACCGAGATGTTCCCGGAGCGCCGGATGGTGGGGACCAGGCATATCAGTTTAGCCCAATGGGCGGACCTTATTCTGGTAGCTCCTGCGACTTACAACTTGATAGGGAAAATCTCCTCCGGACTCGCGGATGATATACTTACGACTGTCATAAGCTCGACCAAAGCGCTTATAGTTTTAGCTCCTGCCATGAACGTGAACCTGTATGAAAATCCGATCTGCCAGCAAAATATAGAAAAGCTCAGGAATTTGGGATATAAATTCATAGAGCCGGGAGTTGGTGATTTAGCCTGCGGTGATGTAGGAAAGGGAAGGATGGCTGAGCCAGAGGAGATTCAAAATGAGGTCATAAAACTCTTAAGCGAAAAAAAAGAACTAACTGGAAAATCGATTTTAGTGACTGCATCCCGAACTGAAGAGCCGATTGATGCAGTTAGATTTCTCTCTAACCGTTCCACCGGGAAGATGGGATATGCAGTGGCAGAAGAGGCTTTTGCCAGAGGGGCAAAGGTAACCTTAATCAGCGGACCTTCTGACTTAGACTGCTCTCCAGGCATAAATTTATTCAAAGTAAGAACTGCTCAGGAGATGTATAAGGCAGTTAAAAAACACTTCCCGAAATCTGATGCCTTAGTTATGACAGCCGCAGTTTCTGATTTTACTCCGGAAAAGGTTTCTTCAGGAAAAATTAAAAAACAAGAGACTGAGCTGGATTTAAAGCTCAAGCCCACGCCTGATATTCTTAAAGAGGTTGGCAGTAATAAGGGAAAGAAGGTTTTAGTCGGCTTTGCTGTCGAAACTGAAAATGAGATAGAAAACGCCAAATTAAAACTCAAAGAAAAAAACCTTGATCTCATCATTGTAAATAATCCTAATCTCAAAGGGGCAGGCTTTGAAGTTGATACTAATATAGCTACCCTGGTAGATAAAAAGGGCAAAGTGGAAAAATTGCCTTTGATGTCAAAGAAAGAGCTGGCAGAAAAGATAATTGATCGGGTAGTCAAATTCTTTAATAGGTGATAGGATACAGATAATAGGTCGTAGGTGATAGGGACCCCACCACCCACAACCTATCACCTACCACCTTCTTTCGAAAAATGGAAGATAGATATAACCAGATGCTGGAGGCTTTTGCCTTAGCCAAAAAATATCTGAAGCAACAGAGGGAATTAGGTCTGGAGGAAGTAAAGTTGCCTTCGAACTTCAAAATAGAATTGAAAAAGGATTCGGGTAAAAATCCTCTGAAGGAATTTTATCACAAGATTAAAGATTGCCAGAAATGTCATCTGCATAAAAACAGAACTAATTTCGTTTTCGGGGTGGGAGATAGTAAAGCCGGGGTTATGTTCATCGGCGAAGCTCCAGGCAGGGACGAAGACCTGCAAGGGGAGCCGTTTGTGGGAAGAGCGGGTCAGCTTTTAAACAAAATTCTGGGAGCAATTAATTTTCAGAGAGAAGAAGTTTACATAGCCAATATCTTGAAATGCCGGCCGCCTGAGAACAGAGACCCCTTGCCGGAGGAGATCGAGCTGTGCGAGCCTTATCTCATAGAACAAATAAAGCTGATTCAACCAAAACTGATCTGCGCCCTGGGCAGGATTTCAGCTCAAGCTCTTTTGAAAACCAATTTACCATTGAACCGGCTCAGGGGAAGATTCCACGATTACCAGGGAATAAAATTTCTGGTTACGTATCATCCAGCCGCTCTCTTGAGATACCCCCAGTTCAAAAAGGATACCTGGGAGGATGTGAAGCTGTTGAGAGCGGAATATGATAAAATAAAAAAGTAGACAGTAGGTAGTAGACAGTAGACAGGTATGAACGAGAAAATGACAGGAGAAAGTAGTTGCTCAATTTATTGAGCAAGTAACATAGTAGAGTTAAGCTAAACTTGGCTCGAGAATCGAGCAACTACAAAAGATAACTATGAATGAAAAGATGATCGGCACGGAAAAACTACCGCCTCAGGCTTTAGAGGTGGAGCAGTCGGTTTTAGGCGCGATGCTTTTAGACCGGGAGGCTATAGGCAGGGCAATCGAAGTCATCGATGACAGCTGTTTTTATAAACCTGCTCACGCCAAAATATTCTCCGCTATGGTATCTTTATACGACCGGAACCAGCCGGTTGATCTGCTCACCTTAGCTGAGGAGCTATCCAAAAGAAACCAGTTAGAAGAAATCGGTGGCAGAGCCGCTCTTTTAGACTTGACTGATATCGTGGGCACTTCAGCTAATATCGAATACCACTCCAGAATAATTTTAGAAAAGGCGACTTTAAGAAAGCTGATCCAGTCTACAACCGAGATAATCACCAGATGCTATGATCTGACCGAAGAAGTGGATGATCTTCTGGATAGCGCTGAGCAGAAAATCTTCGATATCTCAGAGAAAAGGATAAAATCTGGGTTTTTGCACTTAGGAGAAATCCTGCCTCATACCTTTGAGGAAATAGATAAGATGAAGGAGGGGCAGATCACCGGGATTCCTACAGGATTTAAGGACCTGGATAGCCTGACTGCCGGTTTGCAG
Organism: Candidatus Zixiibacteriota bacterium; assembly: GCA_022865345.1. Classification (NCBI taxonomy): domain Bacteria; kingdom Pseudomonadati; phylum Candidatus Zixiibacteriota; species Candidatus Zixiibacteriota bacterium. The sequence goes on along the minus strand of JALHSU010000078.1, from coordinate 16,593 downwards.
CCTGCTGATCTGATAGTAGTGGCTGGAAGACCTTCTATGGGGAAGACCTCGCTCAGCTTATCGATAGCTGAGTATGTGGCAATTGAACAAAAAGTTCCAGTGGCAATTTTCAGCCTGGAGATGTCTAAAAACCAGTTAGCCAACCGGATGCTCTGTTCCCGGGCCAGGATTTCCTCTCACCGGATGAGGACCGGCAGACTCTCGGATCACGAGTGGGAAAAGCTCTCGATTGCGGCAGGTCCGCTCTCTGAATCGAGGATTTTCTTAGATGACACTCCCAGCATCGGTATCCTGGAGACGAGGGCTAAAGCTCGAAGGCTGAAAGCCAAAGAGAATGTAGGACTGATAATTCTCGATTATCTCCAGCTGATGCAGGGTCCGAAAGGTTCGGAGAATCGCCAGCAGGAAATCTCCACCATCTCCAGAGCCTTAAAAGGACTGGCTAAGGATTTAAACGTGCCGGTCCTGGCATTATCCCAGCTTTCCAGAGAAGTGGAGAGAAGAGGGGGGGATAGAAGACCCAACTTAGCAGATTTGCGAGAATCCGGAGCAATAGAACAGGATGCGGATTTAGTGATGTTCGTCTATCGTCCGGAGATGTATGGAATAGACACCATTGAAGTCTATGGTGAAAAAAAGAGCAGCGAAAATTTAGCGGAGATAATCGTAAGCAAGCACCGGAACGGTCCAACCGGTAGTGTGTTCTTGAGTTTCATCAAGGATTACGCCCGGTTTGCAGACCCGGAGCTTCACCGAGAAGCACCGTTTTAGATGCGTTGAGACGAGGATCTAGACGGACTGAAGTATGCTCTCGTAGGCGTCCGCCAGAGGCGGACCAGCCTCGCAGATTTCCTGTAGGTGATTTCATTAGCGAGTTGGAGATGAGTGTGTTAATAAATAGGAGAAAAAAGTTTGTTCAGAATTAAAAATCCCTTCAGGGTGGTTGGGAGAAAAACCACCCTGTTTTTTGAAGACCTGGGCGGGATTGCGATTCTAATCAAGAACATCCTTTTAGGGCTGCCTGGCTCCTTTAAAAGGTTTCACCTGACTACTGAGCAGATGCTTTTTATGGGAGTCAATTCCCTGCCTTTGATTCTGGTGACCTCTATTTTCACCGGAGGAGTGACAAGTGTCCAGGGCGCCTACATGTTCTCCGACTATGTGCCCATGCGATATCTTGGCACGGCAGTAGGAAAAACCGTGATAATGGAATTAGGACCGGTCTTAACCGCTTTAGTAGTTGCAGGCAGAGTAGGAGCAGCCATTGCCGCAGAGCTTGGGACAATGAAAGTTACCGAGCAGATAGATGCTCTGGAGACTTTGGCAGTGGATCCGGTTAAATATCTGGTTGTGCCGAGGTTTGTCTCCGGCATAATAATGCTTCCTATCCTAACGATCTTTGCAGATTTCATCGCCATACTGGGTGGACTCGTGGTTTCAGTCTCCTTCCTGAACGTTTCCGCCTCTACTTTTCTGAGCGGACTCAAGCTTTTCTTTCGCTTGCGTGATGTCTGGGGAGGGCTTTTTAAGGCGATGGCTTTTGGCGGGATAATCGCCCTGATCGGCTGTTATCAGGGGTTCAAGACCTCAGGCGGCGCAGAAGGAGTTGGAAGATCAACTACCCGGGCGGTGGTTTTAGCGAGCGTGCTGATTTTGATCACGGATTATATACTGGCGTGGTTCTTATTTGGAACGTAAAAAAAAGCAAGGAGCAGGTAGCAGGTAGCATGGAGCAAGGAACTCGCAGTCCAAAAGGAAAATATAATATAAAAAAAGGAAGATAAAAGAATTGAAGATGACTGATTACAAATGATGAAAAAAACTAAAAAAGAATAACGCGCAGGTGAGCCTTTAGGGCTCAGCATGGTCTTCATGTGACCGTCGGGTCCCCTGACCCGACGGAATGAGTAGGGGAGCCCCTTGTGGGCTCCCGAAAAAACGGGAGGGGACCCCGGGCAAGTGTGGGATTTCGCAGTGCTCAACAAGCCCTTCCCCTACGGAAAGCTACAGGCTAATAGCTATCAGCTAAACAATGATTGAGATCAAGGACGTTTACAAAAGCTTCGGCAATAATCAGGTCCTGAACGGGGTTGACCTGAATATCAGTAAAGGGGAAACTATAGTCATTCTGGGCAGAAGCGGATGCGGGAAAAGTGTCCTTCTAAAACATATCATCGGATTGATGAAGCCGGATAAGGGTCAGATTTTCATAGATGAAGAGGAGATAACTGCTTACAGCTATGAGAAGCTGTCTAACCTGCGCAGAAGGTTCGGGATGCTCTTTCAGGGTGCCGCTCTTTTCGATTCGATGACCGTGGAGGAAAATGTTGGCCTGGGCCTGACAGAACATACAGCTCTGAGCAGGGAGAAGATTAAAGAGATCGTAAAGGAAAAGCTGAGACTGGTCGGTATGGCTGGGGTTGAGAATTTGAAACCGGCTGAGCTTTCCGGCGGTATGAAAAAAAGGGTCGGGCTTGCCAGGGCAATTGCGATGGATCCGGATATCGTGCTGTATGATGAGCCAACCACCGGTTTGGACCCGATTATGGCAGACGTGATTAACGAGCTGGTAATCAGTCTGCGTAATACCCTTAAGATAACCTCGATCGCGGTTACCCACGATATCGTTTCAGCTTACAAAATCGCAGATCGGATAGCAATGCTGTATGAGGGGAAGATCATCTGGGTGGGGACACCAGAGGAGACGAAAAATACAACTGACCCGGTGGTCAAGCAATTCATCCACGGGTCGTCTGTGGGACCGATACCGACGCTCATATAAAAAAATGACGAATGACGGATGAAAAATAAGTAGCGAGTAGAGAGTAGCGAGGGACCGGAGGCAAAGAACGTAGCGTCGGGCTTTACGCCCGACAAGATTAAGCTTGTTCATAGTCACTTTAGTGGCGTAAGCGAACCCGACTGAAGTCGGTTAGAAAAAAACCTCAGGTGCCCGTCGCGGGATAAAAGAAAAAACACGTAGCTGTCCGCCAGAGGCGGATTAGGGCTCAGCAAAGTCGTAGTATCAAAATATGGGAGAAGGAAAATAAATAAGGAATGACTTTTCGTAGCGCGAGGTTTTCAGCCTCGCAATGCGACCCTGAAAGGGTCGCGCTACGAGGTTGCGTCGGGCTTTATGCCCGACGAGACGAAGCTTGTTCATAGTCACTTTAGTGGCATAAGCGAACCCGACTAAAGTCGGTTAGAAAAAAAACCTTAATGTCTGCAACTGATAAACTAAAAACGATTTTCATCTGCCAGAACTGCGGGAGCAGTTTTCCCAAATGGATGGGGAAATGTCCGGATTGCGGTTCGTGGAATTCTCTGGTCGAGGAAAAGGTCTCAAAGAAAAGGGAAAAATCGTATGAAAAAGGGGAAATTGCTGCTCCAGTCCCTTTAAATCAGGTGAGATCCGGAGAAGAGGACAGGATAAAAACCGGAATAGGCGAGTTAGACAGGGTCCTGGGAGGTGGGGTTGTCAGGGATTCGGTTGTCTTAGTAGGTGGTGATCCGGGGATAGGGAAATCTACCTTACTACTCCAGACAACTCAGAAAGTGGCTGAAAGTTCTGGCAGGGTTCTTTACATAACCGGTGAGGAATCTTTAAAACAGGTAAAATTACGAGCTCAGAGGATGGGAATAGATTCAGATAGAATTGATATTTTAACTGAGACGAATTTAGATTCGATCCTGGAGACTCTGGGGCAGAATCCTCCTGTTATGGCAGTTGTGGATTCGATTCAAACTACTTATTCCCTTAATCTGGAAAGTGCTCCCGGGTCCATTTCTCAGATAAGGGAATGCGCTTCTAAGTTAATAAATTTCGCCAAAGGAAAAGGAGTGGCAGTTTTCTTAGTCGGACACGTTACCAAAGACGGCTCCTTAGCAGGTCCCAGGGTTTTAGAGCATATGGTTGATACTGTTCTCTACTTTGAAGGGGAGAAAAATTATGCTTACCGGATTTTGAGGTCGGTTAAAAACCGGTTCGGCTCGTCCAATGAAATCGGTGTATTCCAGATGGAGGAAAAAGGACTGGTTGAAGTCAGTAATCCCTCAGAGCTTTTTTTATCTGAAATGGGAGAAGGCACATCCGGTTCAGTGGTAGTCTGTTCCTTAGAAGGGACCAGGCCACTTTTAGTTGAGCTTCAGGCCCTGGTCACACCTACGGTCTACGGGATGCCACAGAGGGTCTGTTCAGGCATCGATTATAAAAGACTCTCTCTGCTTTTAGCCATTTTAGAGAAAAGAGAGAACCTGAGAGTTTCTTCCACAGACGTATTTGTAAATGTAGCCGGAGGAGTCTGGATCGATGAGCCGGCAATAGACCTGGGGATCGTCACGGCAGTAGTCTCAAATTTCAAAAACATTCCGGTTAAAAAGGATACCCTGATTATGGGTGAGGTTGGTTTGGGTGGAGAGGTCAGAGGGATAAGCCAGGTAGAGAGAAGAATCAAAGAAGGGGAGAAATTAGGTTTCAAAAGATGCATAATTCCGGAAAGCAATTTCAGGAATTTGAAAGAGAACTTTAAAATTGAGGTTTCAGGAGTCAGGAATTTAAAAGAAGCGCTTTCAATACTGCTTAAAAAAAGCAAGTAGCAAGGAGCCAAAAAATAATTGCTACGAGCTACAAGCTACCAGCTTTTTCGAAGTAGTTGCCCGATTTATCGGGCCGGTTTTGAGGAGAGAGATTTCGTAGCGCGACCCTTTCAGGGTCGCATTGCGAGGCTGAAAGCCTCGCGCTACGAGGTAGCGTCGGGCTTTATGCCCGACGGAAAGTCAACTTGAAAACAAATAGCTAATCGCAAGTCGCAAAATTCAAAGGAGAAATTATGGCTAAAAAGAAATTAAAACCACAAACCCTGCTTATTCCTCTGCCGGCAGTTATGGTGAGCTGCCAATGGGGAAATAATAAGCCAAATATCATCACTGCCTCCTGGGTAGGGGTTGCCTGTTCAGAGCCGCCTATGCTGAGTTTGGCCATTCGCAAATCCAGATTTTCACACGGCATCATCTCCAAATCCGGAGAGTTCGTGGTGAACCTCACCACAGAGGAACTCTTGAAGGAGACTGATTTTTGCGGGACTTATTCCGGCAAAGACATGGATAAATTCAAGAAGACCCATCTCACTCCAGTGGGCGGGTCTGTGGTCAAAGCTCCTTTGATTAAAGAATGCCCGATAAATTTGGAATGTCAGGTCAGGCATATATTAGAATTAGGCTCGCATGACCTTTTCATAGCAGACATAGTTGCCACGCATGCGGATGAAGAATATTTAGATAAGCAGGATCGTCCAGATATCAATAAGTTCAAGCCTCTGGTTTACTGCACCAAAGCACAGGAATACTGGGGAGGGATTTCCAAGAGGCTTGGGGGGTACGGCTTTATTAGAAAAGAAAAAGGAAAAGATTGAATAGCTTCGGCTTTAAAATCATAAAAAAAGATGAGAAATCATCTGCCAGGGCCGGGTTATTAAATACGCCTCACGGACAGGTCAACACTCCGGTATTTATGCCGGTAGGGACTCAGGCTTCCATCAAGACTCTGTGCACAAAAGAGATGGAAGATTTAGGAGCTGAGCTGATCCTGGGCAATACCTATCATCTTTATCTGAGGCCTGGTCATAAATTGATTGAGAAAGCAGGCGGCTTGCATAAATTCATAAGCTGGCAAAAACCGATTCTCACGGATAGCGGAGGGTATCAGGTTTTCAGCTTGAGCCCGTTAGCTAAAGTCAGCCAAGAAGGAGTTAGTTTCAAATCTTATTTAGATGGTTCGTCACACCAGTTCACTCCGGAAAAGGTGATCGAGATACAGCATTCCTTAGATGCAGACATAATCATGCCTTTGGACGAATGCGTACCTTATCCCTCCTCTTATCCCTTTACCAGAAGGGCAACCGAGTATACTATGGACTGGGCAAAAAGGTCCAAATTCGAGCATGAGAAAAACGAGGAAAAAGAAAAGCAGACTCTTTTTGGAATCATTCAAGGAGGGATTTATCCGAACTTGAGGGAACTTTGCTCTGAGTTTATGATTGATTTAGATTTTCCAGGTTTTGCCCTGGGCGGGCTTTCAGTGGGCGAGCCGAATGAGATGAGATGGGAATTGGTAGAGTCGACCTTAGGTTATCTTCCAAAGGAGAAACCCAGATACCTGATGGGTGTCGGAACTCCAGAGGATATCGTGGAAGCGGTTTTGAGAGGGGTGGATATGTTCGACTGCGTTCTGCCAACCAGAAATGCCCGCAACGGGACAGTCTTTACCCGCAAGGGGAAGATGATCATCAAGGCAGCCCGGTATGCTGAGGATTTTGCGCCCATTGATGAGAGATGCGGGTGTCTGACCTGTCAGAATTATTCCCGGGCTTACATCCGTCATCTTTTCCAGAGCGGGGAGATAGCAGGATTGAGACTGGCGACGATTCACTCGCTTTATTTCTACCTGAGCCTGATGAAAGAGATCAAAGAGGCTATTTTGCAGGAAACTTTTTCGGAATGGAGAGAAACATTCATAGAGGAGTATAATTCTTCTGAAATAAAAGAGGAAGAATAAATTAAATCTGGATTTGCGTGCCCGTCGGGTCCCCTGACCCGACGGAAAACTTGTCAACCCAGGGGACAAGAACTTTAGAAAGTATTTGGAGGAGAATAATTCGTCAGAGTCATAAGAGGAGGAATAGATAAATAGGTCTCTTTGGAGTGTAAACCTTCAGGTTTGCCAATCCGCCTCACGTGTAGTTGCTCGATTCATTGAGCGAAGTTTCAACAAGTCGGGCAGGGGTGCCCGACCTACGGTGAATCAATCATTGATTCTCTCGTAGGCGTCCGCCTGAGGCGGACAGGCCCCGCGACTTCAAGCTGTAGCTGCTTGGTTTATCAAGCTCGAGGATATAGTAGTCGCTTGATTCACCAAGCCAAAATGCCCAATAAATTGGGCAGCTACAAATGTGAAATTGCGGATGATGACAGGTCAAAACAAAGATAAAAGATTCGAATGCGTAAAACGTTAAACTATATAGAAAGGAGTAAGGATGTTTGAAAGCGCTTATGCGATGGGGACTCAGGGCGGGCAGTCGGGTAGTGCAGGCTTGCTGACGTTTCTTCCCTGGTTATTGATCATAGTTGTCTTTTATTTGCTTTTGATCCGCCCCCAGCAGAAAAGACAAAAGGAACAACGAACTATGCTGGAAAATCTCAGGAAAGGTGACAAGGTAGTAACCAATTCAGGGATGTTCGGCACGATTGTGGGATTCAATGAAAAAGAGAACGTCGTGGTTCTCAAAGTAGCCGATGAGGTCAAAATCGAATTTCTCAAAAGCTCTATTGCAGGAAGAGTGGAAAAAGCAGAATAAGAAGGGAAAGGGAATTAGCGAGGGATGAGGAATGAGGAGTTAACTCCTATAACCTAACACCTATCACCTGAATTATGTCTATCTTAAAACTACGAAAATACGGGGATCCGGTTTTGAGGAAGAAAGCTGAGGAGATCAAGGTAATTGATGAGGAGATAAAAAATTTAGCCTCAGACATGCTGGCGACTCTGAAATCGATAGCAGGAATCGGCTTAGCTGGTAATCAGGTTGGGGTTGCCAAAAGGATTTTCGTAATAGACCGCACTCACATTGACGGGGAGGAGGAGCCTTTGATTCTGATAAATCCCGAATTAATCGAATCATCCGGGAATCAGGTAATTGAAGAGGGTTGTCTTTCCGCTCCGGGAATTTATGAGGATGTAACCAGACCTCATAAGGTCAGAGTTCGAGCCTTGAATTTAGAAAGAAAAAAGGTAGAAATCGAAGGCGAAGGGTTGTTGAGCCGGGCACTGTTGCACGAGATCGATCATCTGAACGGCGTTTTGTTCATCGACCATCTGAGCACTATCAAGAGGAAATTGTTAGGGAAAAAGTTGAGAAAAATTTCGACAGAGAGATAAAAAGAGAAGAAAGATTCTGGAGTATAAAGCCTTAGCTTTATTTATAAGAGTTGCGTCAGGAGCTACTCCTGATGCCGTGATTTTTCGTAAGATACTGACTAGGTTCTGTCAGGTCTAGGACCTGACAGAACAAAACGAACAAAACAAGAATTTAATGTGATTAATGTGATCGTCGGGTCCCCTGACCCGATTCGCCAGAGGCGAACCAGGTCGGGGGACCTGGCAAGCACCATATAAAGTTGAGGAAGATTTCGACAGAAAGTTAGAAGAACGCGTAGCTGAGCCTTTAGGGCTCAGCGGAGGTCTAAAACCTCCGCTACGTGTCTTTACAAGTTAAAATCAAAAACGCGAAAAGCAAATAGCTAATCGCGAAAAGCAAATAGCTAAATTATGCGAATCGTGTTTATGGGAACTCCAGAGTTTGCACTACCAAGCTTAGAACTGCTCTTGAAAAGCGAGCATCAGGTTGTTGGTGTAGTCACACAACCAGATAAGCCCAAAGGCAGAGGGTTGAAGCTTTCAGCTTCTCCAGTGAAGGAATTTGCGATAAAACATAACCTCAAAGTTTTAACTCCAGAGGATTTGAAATCAGAGGAGTTCTATCAAACTTTATCTGAGCTAAAACCTGATTTAACCGCGGTTGTAGCTTTTAGAATTCTGCCGGAAAGAGTATTTGGTTTGCCACCTTATGGTACCATTAATCTGCACGCCTCTCTTTTGCCTAAATACCGGGGCGCGGCTCCGATAAACTGGGCAATAATCAAAGGCGAGAAGAAAACCGGAGTCACCACCTTTTTCATTCAGAGAAAAGTTGATACTGGAAATATCGTTTTGCAGAAAGAGGTCGAGATATCGCCAGAAGAAACCTGTGGAGAGCTTTCTTTAAAACTTTCCCAGATTGGAGCAGAAGTTTTACTTGAGACCATAAATCTGATCGAAAAAAAGGAGGCGAAGACTCATTCTCAAAATGAGCTGGAGGCAACTCCTGCGCCGAAGATAACTGATGAGCTTTGCAAGATAGACTGGTCAAGACCGGTTGAGGAGGTCAATAACCTGATAAGAGGGGTTTCTCCAACTCCGGGAGCAATTACTTTTTTCAGAGGGAAGCTTTTGAAAATCTATAAAGCAGAGATAGTAACGGGGCAAGAGGGCTCAACTGAACCTGGAAGGATCATTAGTGCAGACAAATCAACAGGGATTCTGGTTCAAGCTGGCAGAGGAATCCTGAAATTAAAAGAACTACAGCTCGAGGGAAAGAAAAAAATTACTGCGGATGAATTCTTGAGAGGTTACAGGATAGAAGCTGGAGAAAAGCTGGGATAAAAAGGCAAAAGTGAAGGTAGTCAAGGTAGGTCGGGTTGCGAAAGCTACCCGACGAAACTATAGGATAGGAGCGTAAAGGCTATAGCCGTAAGAAAAATGCAAAAGATAAATAACAAACCGCCAATCGCCAACGGCGAAAACAAAGGAAAAGGGATTTTTCTGTTGCTTTCAATTTTGAGCTTGCTGCTGGTGGTCTTTTTAATGTTCGGACTTTGGTATTTGATCGCGCCACGCCTGGGCAGTTTTCATCCTTATTTTTCCTTGGCAGTGAAGATTTTCCTGGGGCTATGTCTGATTACTATTAGTGGCGGCCTTTTCCTGATAGTTCTTTCTGCTCTTACTGAAAGAGATTTTCTTTTTCCGCACGGTGAAAAGCAGATCACCCTGACAGTCCTTTTTCCAATAAATCTCATCTTAGGAAGGTTTTTCGGTCTGCCCAAAGACCAGATCAGGCAATCGTTTGTGGCGGTAAATAATTCGCTATTCAAAGCCACAAGAAAAAGGATTAGTCCTGAAAGGATTTTAATCCTGCTTTCTCATTGTTTGCAGGACTATGACTGTCCCCAGAAGGTAACTGCTGATTACCGGAACTGCCGGATGTGCGGAAAGTGTCAGATCTGCCAGATAATCGAGCTGGGAGATAACTATTCCACGCCTCTTTCCATAGCTACCGGTGGAACCCTTGCCCGCAAGGTCGTCGTGGAGAGAAAACCCACGGTGATCGTGGCAGTTGCCTGCGAAAGAGACCTGACCGCGGGGATCCAGGACGTTTATCCTATTCCGGTTTACGGGATTTTAAATCAACGTCCTTTTGGGCCGTGTATAAATACAAAAGTGGATTTAAAGGAGATAGAAAAAGCTATAGGATTAATTCTGAATGGGAGGCAGTGAGTCGGAAAAATAAAAAGGATTCAAGGAGTCGAGGGTTCAGGAAAAAAGCCAGTAGCAGGTAGCTAAAAGCTACTGGCTACAAGCTACCTGCCAACGGCTATTTCATGTTTCCTCAAAAGGAAGGGAAAAGTTAAAACCTGACTGAAGTCAGTTAGAACAAAGGAGATAATAGAGTGCTATGTGTCCGTCGGGTCCCCTGACCCGATTCGCCAGAGACGAACCAGGTCGGGGGACCTGACAAGCACGAAAAAATGAGCTGAAAAATAAACCTGACTGAAATCAGAGAAGTGTAGGTCGGGTTGCGAAAGCTACCCGACAGTGGTCTAGAAATTAAAACTTGGGAGAGAATAAAGTGCAGAAAGATATCATAATCAACCTTTCAGAGTATGAGACCCGGATAGCGATTCTGGAAGACTCCAAATTGATGGAGTTATGGGTAGAAAGGCCGGAAAGGGAAAGGATGGTCGGGGATATATACAAGGGGATAGTCAAAGCTGTTCTCCCAGGAATGCAGGCTGCTTTCTTAGACCTTGGTTTAGAAAAGAGCGCCTTCTTGCATGTCTCAGATATAACCGACTTATATGAGGCAGATTTTTTGGAAGAAGAGGAGTTAGCTCAGAGGAAGAAAAAAAAGCACTATCATAAAATCGAGGAGCTGCTTAAAAAAGACCAGGAGATTCTGGTTCAGATAATGAAAGAACCTATGGGCACCAAAGGAACCAAGGTGACTTCTCAGCTCTCTTTAGCTGGAAGATACTTAGTATTAGTTCCTGGAGAAGAAAATATAGCAGTATCCAAAAAGATAACTGAGCGGGAGGAGAGAAAAAGGCTAAAAAGGGTGGTCTCGGGACTAAAGCCTGAAGGGTTCGGAGCGATCATCCGAACCGTAGCTGAAGGGAAGGAGCAGAAGGATTTTAAAAACGATATCCGGCTGCTCTTGAGATTATGGAAAAAGATAAGAAAGGAAGCGGAAAAAAGAAAAGCTCCTTCTCTGGTGCACAAGGATATGGGGATGGTTGCCTCTGTGATCCGGGACCAGCTCACCCCGGAGGTAAATCAGGTGGTGATAGATTCCAGAAGGGAGTTCAAGAAAATCCGCTCCTACCTGCGGGTGATAGCGCCTAACCTGAGAAATAAGGTGACTCTGTACAACAAAGATATCCCGATCATCGATTTTTACAACGTGGAGAACCAGATAGAGAAGATGTTAGACCGTAAGGTCTGGATAAAAAAGGGTGCCTATATAGTCATCGACCAGACCGAAGCTATGGTGACTATAGATGTCAATACCGGAAGGTTTGTGGGAAGGTCGGACCAGCAGTCAACCATTTTGAGGACGAATATGGAAGCTGCCAGGGAGACAGCCCGCCAGATCAGGCTCAGGGATATAGGCGGGCTTATCATCGTGGATTTCATCGATATGTACTCGGCTGAGGACAGGAGAAAGGTCTTCGAGGAATTCAAAAACTCATTTAAGAACGACCGCTCCAAACACAGCATCCTGCCCATATCAGATTTTGGATTGATCGAGATGACCAGGGAGAGGATCAGACCCAGCCTGCTTTACACCTTTAGCCAGCCCTGTCCTACCTGCGATGGTATCGGCAGGGTTCTATCCAAGGAAACTTTAGCCGCCAAAATCGAAAGATGGTTCAGAAGAGCAAAAGTCAGGTCAGTCGAAAAAAGTTATAAACTTCTGGTCAGTTCAGAGGTCTACAGGATTTTAACTGAAGGCAAGGAGAGCAGGATAAAAAAACTCAACAAGATGTTGAGATTGGAAATCACCGCGGAAAAAGATGAATCCCTACCCATAGATGAATTCAAGGTCTTCTCCATAGATGAAGAGGCAGAGGTTACGGAAAGATACAAGGCATAACATATAGAGGGGTTGCAGGCGTAGGGACAGAACATTGTTCTGTCCGCTATACTTGTAGCGTTGCCACTCCTGTGGCAACGTAGCATCGTCCTCACAGGAGTGAGGACGCTACAAATCCTTAAATTTCACTTGCCCTGATTTTCAGGGAAGATTATATTACTTTTGAGCCGAAGTGGTGGAATTGGCAGACACGCTGTGTTCAGGGCGCAGTGTCCAAAAGACATGGGGGTTCAAATCCCCCCTTCGGCATTGGAAGTGCCAGGTATTTTCGATGTCATTGCGAGGAGTCCTCGCCTTTGGCGGGACGACGAAACAATCCGCCTCTGGCAGAGTAGACAGATTGCTTCGCCCCCCACGGGGGCTCGCAATGACAGAAATGGTAGGGGTAATTTATGAATTGCCCCTACAAGTTTTTAAAAATAAAATCTTGACAAATTGAGTTTTGTTTTCTAATTTATGAACTGCATACATTTTTTAAAGCTCTTTGTTGGTGTCCTCACCAACGAAGACACTCCGTTGGTCAGGAGACCAACGGAGAGCAGAAAAATTGATAATGTGAACATACACTTTTTTTAAGAAGGAGGTTGTGTTATGAAAAATTGTTCTTGGTTTTTGAGAACAGGAGGGGTTTTAGTTTTGTTGTTTTTACTCTCTGGGGTGGCTCAGGCTTATATTACCGTAAGCGGTAATCAGTCCGGCACCTGGATGGCTGACTCCACTTATTATGTATCAGCTAATGTCACAGTTCCAAACGGACAAACTCTGATTATTCCCAAAGGGGTGAAGGTGAAGTTCAATACTAACACCCAGATGCTAGCGAATGGCACGCTTTCGGTTGATGGCTCTTTGGGGTTTGTTTACTTCACTTCCAAAAATGATAACACGGTAGGCCAGACCATAGCTGGTTCCACTGGCAACCCTGCGGCTATTGATTGGTACTATCTCTATTTCTCTGGCTCCGGATCAAGCGGGTCATTTCTGGATTCCTGTACAGTCAGATATGGCAACTATGGAATTAACATTGCTAATAGTGACCTGACAATTCGGTATTGCACCGTAAGCAATAACTATTATGGTGGGATTTACTGCGGTAGTGGTAATCCTGGCTTAACCAACAACCTGATAACAGCTAATCTCAGGTATGGGATTTACTTGAGCAGTTCATCGCCGGTTATTACTAACTGTCAGATATTGGGTAATGGAACTTCTGGCAATTATGAAGGTATATACGGGACAACAAGTTCACCTAACATCCAGAACTGTGTGATAAAGAACAACACTGGAGGGGGGATATATGTAACTGGTTCAGCCAACCCAGCCACAGTTTCAAATGATACTGTCTCCAATAATGGAAGTAGTCATGGGATTTATTATACTGGCAGCGCCCAGATAACCATTTCTAACAATTATGTATCCGGACACACAGGCACAAATATTGCCGGGATAGTGACATCCTGGGCACAAGTGAACAATAATTACATAACCGGAAATAGATTCCCCTTAGCTGTGACCGGGTATATCTATACCACCTATAGCGGGAACACCATTACTGGTAACACCTATAATAAGTCTATGGGTGTTCTTGGATACATAAGCGGATCTTTATTTAATGCTTCTAATCTGCCTTCGCCTTTGACTGCGAATGTGATAATCACCACACCCACAGTTCAGAACGGGACCAGTTTAACCATCCAGCCGGGAGCGGTGATAAAGTTTTTGCAGGGAGAGTATATAAATGTATCTGGCTCCTTAAGTGCAATAGGGAAGACAGATAGTTTAATTGCTTTTACCTCCTTTAAGGATGACAGCTTAGGCGGAGATAACAATGGAGATGGAGGAGGAACCCTGCCTGCTTCAAATGACTGGGCTTACATATATCTCAACGGAACAGGTTCCAGTAGCTCGGTAATGGATTCCTGTTTAATCAAGTATGCGAACTATGGCATTCAATTCAATAATAGTGATGCAGTGCTTCGCAACAGCAATATCAGGCAGAGTTATACTGATGGGATTTACTGTGGTAGTAGCAATCCCTCATTGACCAACAACCTGATAAATGCCAATCGAAGGTATGGGATTTACTTGAGTAGCTCTTCTCCGGTCATTACCAACTGTAAGATACAGAATAATGGTAGTTCAGGCACCTATGAAGGTATTAACGGTTCAAGTAGTTCACCTACGATTCAGAACTGTGTGATAAAGAATAATACCGGAGGTGGAATATACGTAACCGGAGCATCCAATCCAGTAACAGTTTCGAATGATACAGTATCGAATAATGGAACTGGACATGGGATTTATTATACTGGCTCAGCACAGGTTACCATCTCCAACAACTATGTTTCCGGGCAGACCGGGACGAATTTGGTTGGAATAGTGACCTCCTTTGCTCAGTTGAATAACAACCGCATAACTGGAAACCGTTTTCCCTTAGCTGTGACCGGGAATATTAACAGTACTTACAGTGGGAACACCATTACTGGTAACACTTACAACACTGCGATGGGAGTTTTAGGCTATATTTCCGGGACTCTGCTGAATAGGTCAAATTTACCCTCCCCTTTGACCGCGAATGTGATAATAACCACGCCCCAGGTTCAAAATCTAACCACTTTAACCATCCAGCCGGGAGCGGTGATAAAGTTTTTACAGGGAGAGGGTTTGAATGTATATGGCTCATTAAGTGCCTTGGGGAAGACAGATAGTTTAATTGCTTTTACCTCCTTTAAAGACGATAGCTTAGGCGGAGATAATAATGGAGATGGAGGAGGAACATTGCCTGCATCCAATGACTGGAGTTATATTTATCTTTCTGGTTCAGGCTCAAGTGGTTCGGTTATAGATTCCTGTTTATTCAAATATGGACAATATGGCGTTAATATTTATAACTGTGACCCGGTGATAAGAAACAGCACTTTCAGGCAGAGCTATTATGATGGTATCTACATTAGTAGTGGCAATCCTGGTTTAACCAACAATCTGATAAATGCCAATCGACGGTATGGTATTTATATGAGTAGTTCTTCTCCGGTTATTACCAACTGTAAGGTGCAGAACAACGGTAGTTCGGGTACTTATGAGGGCATTAACGGTTCAAGTAGTTCACCTACCATTCAGAACTGCGTGATTAAGAACAATACTGGAGGGGGCATCTACGTAACTGGGGCGAGCAATCCAGCGACAGTTTCAAACGATACGGTCTCAAATAATGGAACCGGACATGGGATTTATTATACCGGCACTGCCCCTGTAACCATCTCTAACAATTATGTCTCCGGTCAAACCGGGACGAATTTAGCCGGGATAGTAAGTTCCTGGGCACAGGTAAATAATAACGTTATAACCGGAAATCGTTTTCCCTTAGCTGTGACCGGGAATATTAACAGTACTTACAGTGGGAACACCATTACTGGTAACACTTACAACACTGCGATGGGAGTTTTAGGCTATATTTCCGGGACTCTGCTGAATAGGTCTAATTTGCCTTCACCCTTGACAGCTAATGTGATAATCACCACACCAACGGTTCAGAATCTAACCACTTTAATCATTCAGCCAGGAGCAGTGATGAAGTTTTTACCTTCACAGGGACTTACAGTTTCTGGCACTTTAAGTGCAGTAGGTAAGACCGACAGTTTAATCGCTTTCACTTCCTTTAAGGATGACAGCTTAGGCGGAGATAATAATGGGGATGGCGGAGGAACTTTACCTGCTTCCAATGACTGGGATAATGTTTATCTTTACGGTTCAGGCTCAAGTGGTTCGATTATGGATTCCTGTTTAGTCAAATACGGGCAATATGGTCTTAATATTTATAACTGTGACCCGGTGATACGAAATAGCACCTTCAGGAATAGCTATTATGATGGAATCTACGTTAGTAGTGGCAACCCTGCTTTAACTAAAAACACAGTAATCACTAACCGGAGATATGGTATCTACTTGAATGGTTCTTCTCCGGTTATTTACAGATGTGATGTGACAGGTAATGGGACCGCTGGCAATTATCATGGAATTTACTGTTATAATTCCTCACCTCAGATCAGACACTGCAATATCCTGAACAACACCGATGCCGGGGTTTATACTCAGGTAAGCTCTAATCCAGTGATCGATAGCTGTCATATTTACGGGAATACCAATTACGGGGTAAATAATGTGGATGTGGCTTTAACCCTGAATGCTCAATACAACTGGTGGGGTGACTCCACTGGTCCAAATGACCCCAGCGCAGGTCCACCAGACTATAATCCGGGCGGTCTCGGAAATAAAGTCTCAGATTACATCACCTACCGTCCCTGGATGCGCAGACCTTATATCTGCGGGGATGCCAATGGAGACGAGAAGGTGAACGTTGCAGACGTTGTTTATCTGGTAAGTTACTTATTCAAACATGGGCCTGCACCGGTTCCCTTAGCCAAGGGGGATGCAAATGGAGACGGTAAAGTCACCATAGCCGATGTCGTTTATCTGGTGTCGTTCTTGTTCAAGCACGGTTCTTCGCCGATATGCTGAAATAAGTAGACAGGGACTGTAGGGGCGGGGTTTCCCCGCCCTTTTTCTTTTACCT